>JALEPA010000045.1 GCA_022766515.1 Lachnospiraceae bacterium
ATTCCCTTGTTGACGCCAAGAAGAATAACCACCATTGTAGCCAGAATGAATATGGTGAGCCAGATAATTGGCTGCACCGGCTCTGCGATAAAGTTGGAAAAATAAATATCGGAAACAGCTGCAGCACCCTGTCCGGTCAAATAGGTGATGGTGTATTTGACAACCCATCCACCGATAACGCAGTAATAAGGAATGATAATGATCGGTACGATACTTGCCAGCACACCGATAAAACCACAATGATTATGTAGTGAACTAAATGCGGATAAAGCACTTCGTCCGGTTTTTCGTCCAATGGCGATCTCTGTCGTCAGCAGGGCAAAACCAAAAGTTACCGCCAGGATCAGGTAGACAAGCAGGAAAGTTCCGCCACCGTATTTTGCGGCAAGATATGGAAATCGCCACAAGTTTCCCAGTCCTACAGCAGAGCCTGAGGCAGCAAGGATAAACCCAAGCTTGCCGGAAAAACTATTTTTCTCTTTCATTTTATAATCCTCCATTCATTTATGATAAAAACATTTTCGTGTCCTTCCATCATAACACATACAGGGTCAAAACTGCAATGCAGAGAGCAAGGTTTCTTGACATTGAAAGCATCTTGTGGAAGAATGTGCTAGTTGCATATTTACAACATTATGTTATGATAGTCACGAAAATTCAAAAAAAGAAAGGATACCAGACAGAGAAAAGTTGATAATCGTCTGCTATCCAAAATAAAATGCGGACACAGATGTGTCTGCGGAACGGAGGATAAGCATGATAAGAAGAGTGATAGAGATCGACGAAGAGAAGTGTAATGGCTGTGGGATTTGTGCCAATGCCTGCCACGAGGGTGCGATCGGCATCGTAGACGGCAAGGCAAAGCTCATGCGTGATGACTATTGCGACGGATTGGGAGACTGTCTTCCAAGCTGTCCTAAAAATGCGATTCATTTTGTGGAGCGTGAGGCGGCAGCTTATGATGAAGCTGCAGTAAAAGCCAACATGGCAAAGAAACAGAATACAGGAGCAGGACCGGTATCCGGTGGCTGTCCGGGAAGTATGGCGAGAGCAATCCAGCCGAAAGCGGTGCAGCAACAGACAGGAGCTCCGGTCGAAGTGGCATCACAGCTTCGCCAGTGGCCGGTGCAGATTCAGCTTGCTCCGATCATGGCACCTTATTTTGATGGAGCGGATCTGCTTGTGGCAGCCGACTGTACGGCGTATGCGTATGGCAATTTCCATCAGGACTTTTTGAAAGATCATATGGTTCTGATCGGTTGCACGAAGCTGGACGATCAAGATTATTCTGAAAAATTGACAGAAATTTTGGCACACAATAATATTAAGAGCGTTACCGTGACGCGAATGATTGTGCCATGCTGTGGTGGTATGCAGTACGCAGTAGAGCAGGCAATCGCAAAGAGTGGAAAAGATATTCCGATGAAGACGGTCATTATTTCTACAGACGGAAGTATCGTGTCCTAAAAATGAGATATGGATGTTGTTTCATTATTAGGAAAGGGTCTGTAAAAAAGTCTCAAATCAAGAAACGCCTGAACCAGCAATTCTGGAACAGGCGTTTCTTTTTTTGGTTCCCTTTTATGACTAACTATTGAGTTTTGAACAGTAGTGACTATAATAGTCTTATAGGATAGGCGTAAATGATACTTCTGCCGGGCTATTTGCGATATGCTGTTTTGTACTTTTTTGGATGTTGTCGGGTAATACTGATACTCCGGTGGCTGCTTTGCCAAATCAAAAGTACAAAATAGAATTAAAAAGATATCAAATAGGTATCTTACTGCTCTTTATCTGTCTGCAGGCTGTAGCTGCAATTATCGTGCCTTGGTGCGCAAATAATGAAATAGTTCCATTAATGAAACTAGGCAAATACATAGAGGCAGGTGCAATGTTTGCCGCGATTTTGTTAATCGTAATAACATTTTGCAGTTGCAAAAAAATGTTATCGGGAAATGTATATTTATATGGCTGTGTGATACAATCCATCATGTTGCTGTATGGGCTTGCTATGTATCTTGAGCATTTAAAGCAACTGGTTGATACTGACAAAATAAGCTTTTTGTTTGTACCATATTTGTTGTGTTTGCCTGTTTTGGTTGTATTTTATGGTTATAGACACAGGTTAAACTGTCAAAAAGATGGAGGAAGAAATCGTGGATGCACAGATTAAAAAAGGCATTTTAGAAATGTGCATATTGTACAAATTATCCCGGCAGGATTATTACGGATACCCATTAATGCAGGAGATGAAGGAGGTATTTTCCGAAGTTAATGAGAGCACTTTTTATGCAATTCTTAGACGCCTGCACAAAGAGGGAAAAACCAGTAGTTATTTAGGAAAAGAATCAGGTGGTCCCCAGAGAAAATATTATACGATTTCAGAGGAAGGCAGAAAAAGTCTGCAGATCCTTATCAATGATTGGAATACTTTGAAAACGAAAGTGAAGGAGATTGGGATTTCGTAATGTTGAAAGAATCCCATTACAAAAAAATCGCTTATACCTGAGGCATAAGCGATTTTTTGTGCTTGATTGACAGTACCAGCTGTATAATATGCTTCTTAGTTCAATTCATTTAACTTACGGATCGTTTCCTGGATATCCTCATAAGTCAATTCTTCGCCGCTAAACGACAGAATAGAATGAAGAGGTGTTCCGGTAAACATTGCTTTCATCATATCCGCAGTGCCGCTTCCCATCGCCTCATCTTCATCGTCGCGAGCGGTCGCCTCTGCGAAACCGCTTTTTGCCAACATCTCATCCAAAGGCGAACCATCTTTAGCAAACAGTTCGACATCCTCGCAGGTCGTTGTCTCGTCGGCAACGAATGGGATGGTACCGGTGCTCCGGATCGTGATCGTCTGTGCGAGACGGATGTCTCTGGAAGAAGCACCGATCAGGATTTCATAATCGCCGGATTCTGCATACCAATCATGAATCCTTGTTTCATAATAAGTAAAAGCTCGTTTTGTCAAAGTAAAATGCACGGTCTTTGTCTCACCCGGAGCCAAAAATACTTTTTCAAAAGCACGAAGCTCTTTTTCAGGACGGATCTCGTATACTATCGGATTCTTCACATATAATTGTACAACCTCTGCGCCGGCAACACTTCCCGTGTTTGTAATATCGACACTGACCTGTAATGGAGTGTCATCGTTTACGGGAGCATCGACCTTCGCATTTCCGTCTGTAATACACAGGTTATCATAGGCAAAAGTTGTGTAACTCAATCCATACCCGAATGGGAACAGGACATTCAT
>JALEPA010000234.1 GCA_022766515.1 Lachnospiraceae bacterium
AGTGAGCAATGGAACAGCGGCTCTTCATGTGGCGTGTCTGGCAGCAGGAATTGGCGAGGGGGATGAGGTGATCACGACGCCGATTACTTTTGCGGCGTCTGCTAACTGTGTGCTTTATTGTGGCGGTACGCCGGTATTTGCAGACATTGATCCGGATACCTATAACATTGATCCGGCTGAGATTGAGAAAAAGATCACTCCTCGCACGAAAGCGATCATACCGGTCCATTATACCGGACAACCTTGTGACATGGATGCCATTCATGAGATCGCTAACAAACATCATCTGATGGTGATCGAAGATGGCGCACATGCTCTTGGTGCTGTCTATAAGGGAAAACGGATCGGAAGCATTTCTCCAATGACTTGTTTTAGTTTTCATCCGGTGAAGCCGATCACGACAGGAGAGGGTGGTATGGTTGTGACGGACGATGAAGAGCTTTATAAAAAGCTGCTTTTGTTCCGAAGTCATGGAATTACACGAGATCCTTCTTTGTTAAACAAAAATGAAGGATCTTGGTATTATGAGCAGATCGCATTGGGATATAATTATCGGATCACGGATATTTCCTGTGCGCTAGGCAGCAGTCAGCTAAAGAAGTTAGATCTGTTTTTACAAAAAAGAAAAGAAATCGCAGCCGGATATCAGGAGGCATTCGCTGATGTGAAGGGCTTGCAGCTTCCTAAGCAGGCGGACGGATGTGAGAGCGGATGGCATCTGTACATGATACAGGTGCTGGAGAAAGAGCGCAAAGAAGTCTTTGATCAGCTGCGTGATGCGGGGATCGGTGTGAATGTTCATTATATTCCGGTATACCGTCATCCATACTATCAACAGCACGGCTATGATAAGGTAAACGAAAAAAATAGCGAACAGTTTTATGCCAGAGCGATCAGCCTGCCAATTTATCCGGGACTGACCAAGCAACAGCAAGAATATGTTATCGAGCAGGTGAAGCGATTTGTGTAAAAAGTGTGAAATCATTCATTTGGGTTAAGAAATGGTTTTGCCTTGACGATATAATAAGTGGAACAAAGCAGAGTGCAATTTTTGCATGCCTGCGGTTTCTAAAAAATTTTTATAAGAATTTTTTGGAAAAGGTAAAAGAGCAGAGAAATGTCGTGACACAGGAAGTGCTGGCCGTACACTGCACAGAATGTGGAAGGGCGTGGAAGTGATCTTTTACACCCGGATGGATAGTGGCCGTACCCGGTATCCGTCCGGACTTTTCAAAGCGAAATGACATACGAAACTGATGATGAAAAATAAAACGCATCTTGTGGCTATGCTTTTGTGTGGCGATGGGATGCGTTGTATTATTTTAAATGAAAAGGGAAGTAGGCATATTGACTGGTTCAAAATTAAAAATTGACAAATTCGTACAGGTTTGATACTATAGGTGGCAGATGCGAAGAAAAGAAGAAGTAGCAATGGAAGCTTACCTACAGAGAATTGCCGGTTGCTGAGAGGCGTGAGGGAATGTCGATTGTGAATACATCTTGGAGTAGCGGATTGAAGAAAAGCGTAAGTTTTTTGGTAGGTCTCGCCGGTTGTGCACCCGTTATCGTGCAAAGGATATGTAGGTATCCTGTGGAGGCAGTGTAGCGTGAGCACATTGTAAATAAAGGTGGTAACACGATAAATATCGTCCTTTTGTCTTATGACAAAAGGGCGTTTTTCAATTTGGAAATTACTCTTAACTTTATACAGGATGTATTACTTTATTTCGTAGGAAACAAACTAAAAATTAGAATAACGGATGTTATTCGGAATGGAGGATGTAATGACAGTATATGACGAGTTGGTTGCCAGAGGTTTGATCGCTCAGGTGACAGATGAAAAAGAGATCAAGGAATTGATCAACGAAGGAAAGGCAACATTTTACATTGGATTTGACCCTACTGCAGATAGTTTACATGTAGGACATTTTATGGCACTTTGCCTGATGAAACGCCTGCAGATGGCTGGTAACAAACCGATCGCATTGATCGGTGGTGGTACAGCAATGATCGGTGATCCATCCGGTCGTACAGATATGCGTCAGATGATGACAACAGAGACGATCAACCATAATGTAGAGTGCTTCAAAAAACAGATGAGTCGTTTTATTGATTTTTCTGAAGACAAAGCAATGTTAGTGAATAATGCCGATTGGCTGATGGATCTGAATTATGTGGAGATTCTCCGTGAAGTAGGAGCGCATTTTTCAGTCAACAGAATGTTATCTCATGAATGTTACAAACAGCGTATGGAGCGTGGATTGACTTTCTTGGAGTTTAACTACATGATCATGCAGAGTTATGACTTTTATGAGTTGTTCCGCAATTATGGCTGTAATATGCAGTTTGGTGGAGATGATCAGTGGGCAAATATGCTTGGTGGTACAGAACTTATCCGTCGTAAACTTGGCAAAGACGCTTATGCGATGACCATTAATTTGCTGCTCAATTCAGAAGGTAAGAAGATGGGAAAAACACAGTCTGGTGCTGTTTGGCTTGATCCAAATAAGACAAGTCCATTTGATTTTTATCAGTACTGGAGAAATGTCGGTGACAATGATGTGTTAAAATGTCTGCGTATGTTGACATTCCTTCCTTTGGAGCAGATCGATGAGATGGATCAGTGGGAAGGTCGTCAATTAAATGATGCCAAAGAAATTCTTGCATATGAATTGACAAAACTGGTACACGGAGAAGAAGAGGCTAAGAAGGCACAGGAAGGTGCCAGAGCGTTGTTTAGCAGCGGAAATGCAGCAGATATGCCGGAAGTGACATTGTCAGCAGATGATTTCACAAATGACGAGATTGGTATTTTGACACTTTTGGTCAAGGCAGGATTGGCACCATCTAATGGAGAAGCACGACGCAATGTGCAACAAGGTGGTGTAACACTGGACGGTGAGAAAATTACAGACCCTAAATATAGCATTCCTAAATCAGAGATCCCTGAAGAGGGTATTGTGCTTAAGCGCGGAAAGAAAAAATTTGTGAAAGTATTCTGTTAAGCATAAGGCAGGAAAAGAAAATAAGAAATAAACAGACAGCACTTTGCAATCATTGCTTGTAAAGTGCTGTCTGTTCTGAGAGGGTTGCATTTATATTTGTATAAGGTTATGATTTGAGACATAGGGATGGCGGGGGATAGAAAGGAATGATTACTTTCCTGATATAGCCAGTAATTATTCGAAATATATTATTCAAAGAGTGAGGTGATTTTGTTTAGAACACCATCCGGATATTATAAATTTTTCATAATGCTTTGTATGCATTTAGTTAATGATCAAGAAAGATGTGTAGATTTGAACGGAAAGGGAGTGGAGTATATGAAAAAAACAATGCTCAAATTAGAATTTTATTGTTGCTTATTGCTAGTAAGTCTTGGAATGTTATCACCTAAAAAAATTCATGCTGCTAGCACATGGGAAACAAAATGGAGTCAAGAACAATCGAAAATGAGTGCAAAGGCGAAAGATGTTTTGCAAAAACAAGTGTCGCTTGGGGATGCCGAGACAGATGAGTCTGAAAAATCGACGACGCTTCAAGAGTATGAGATATCAGAGGCAATCCCTGTTTGTTATTTAAAATCAGACTTATCAATGCTTGCAGATTATCATAAGCAGGGAGAAGACTTTTCAAAGCTTATACAATGGACGGATTGTTGGTACATACCGGCACAAACGATGACGGATGAATATGCATCCGTTTTTTTGCAAAAGCAAAAGGATGCATATGATGTAAGTGGAGTGTATTTTGGAGAGGATGATCTGTATATTGCTCAGACGAATTCGGAGATAAAGAAGAAAGTCAGACAGGAATTTGATACAGAAAGTGTAGATCTCGTACAAAATATTTTGATTCCATTTTATAATTTGAATTTGCTGTATGTTCATCAGACAAATGCAGATGAATTTGTTATTCCGTATGAGTCGTCTATGTCTGATACATTAGAGACAATTCATGAAAAGCAAGGAAGGGTATATACAGTAGAACAATTTGTGTCGGATATGGAACAAAGTTATGAGGAATATACCGATGAAGAAATTAAAGAAATTATTGAAAAAAACCAAAATGAGCCATCGTTAGGTGGTGCGACTCAGCCAAAGAAAAAAATGGTTACAGCAACAAATGTTAGTCGGGATTCAGACAAGACGATGTTAGACAGTAACACAGCATACAGATGGGGAATCATTATAGCGGTTGTTATAATACTTGGTGTTGCATTTATAGTGGTGGGAAGGAGAATGACAAATGAAAAAAATAATAAAAGCAATAGCAATAATACTCGTGTTTAGCATCATGTGTTTTAGCTTTAATTCTATAGAAATTCAAGCTAAAAAAGTTGATGCTGGTGTAAAATGGAAGTATACACATGGAAGTAGTGGATTTGAATTACAGGAAAATGGAAATTGGTGTTGGGCTGCGAGTGCTAGAAATATGGCAGTTTCTAAAGTGACAGCTGTAAATGTAAAAAAATCACAGCGTGATATTGTAAAGGCAATTAAAGGTAAAGTACAATATGTTACAGCTACAATACAGGAGACATCGAAAGCTACAAAAGTATGCAATAATTCTTGTCAATCCAAATATAAAAACTCGCGATTGACTTTTAAGCAAATAAAGGCGAAAATAAACAAAGGTGGTGGTATAATATTAGATATGCAAAATCAGTTTTATGGTGGACATGCAATTTTATTATATGGATACAGTTCAGATGGCGATGTCAAAGTTTATGATCCAAAACGTGGTGTTGCAATATATAATTATACACAGCTAAAAAAAGGAAATGGACTTAAAGGGTATACCTATGAACAAAGCATATATTTTTGAAGCATATTTAATTGATTTGTTCATAGGTTAGATGTTAAAGTAGTTCCCATGCGTAATATTAACTAATTTTGCGCATGGGAGTAGCTATAATTGCAAAGTGGGGCACTGTGTTCTGAAGTGTACGAAAATTTAGTTTATATTGAGGGGAATATGCTGATGAAAAAGATATTATTGTATGAAGAGGATTCTGAGCTGTTACATACTTTAAGTGGACTTCTTGAAGAATGTATGACCGGAATCGAGATAATAACAGCTATGGATTGTGTTACAGTCAAAAAAATGATTAAAATGAATGCCATTCAGGTGTTTTTATTGGATTTGGAGTGTTACCAGGAAAAGAATGATAAATCTATAATAGATTTAGGAAGATATATTCGTTCGTTGCCACAATATCAATATACGCCAATTATTTTTTTTGATTCTGCGTGTAGATATATAAAAACAGCTGTGAATGAATTGCATTGCCAATCTTACATTTTGAAACCGTTTTCAAAAGAAGAAATTATGGGAGCGATAAGCTACATATCAAAAATTCCGATAAAGAATAAAAAATATATTACGCTATATGATATCGATGGAGTTTATTATAAGATTGATGAAAAGGATATATGCTTTATTGAAGCGATGGGAAAGAAGATGAAATTTTATGTTTTTTTGAACGAACAAAGTAAGATTGAGAATATTGTTACAAACAGATATCGTTTGTTGGAATTAAGAGAAAGATTATCTTCTGAATTTATACAAAGCCATAGAAAATATATTGTAAACCTTTCATATGTATCCAATTATGATAAAACGATGTGTATGGCGCAGGTGGCTGGATATAGTTTGCCAATAGGTCGAAGTTTTAAGGTGGATTTTGAACAAGCATTGCAATGGCGGATATAAAGATAAATAGCAGTGTAGCCATAATCTGTATAGTATGCCATTCGTCAGATGGTAAGCGGATCACACAAGATCTTAGGCTAAATACATTTTTATTTCAGTATACTCAACATATACTGATAGATTTCCGTTTGATTTTCTGCAATCTTTTTGCAGGCATCCTGTGCGGCTTTTTCATCCGGCATGGTGATCGACACAGACAACAGAGTGTGTCCATGTTCTTGGACAGTTCCCGAAGCGATATATTCTCCGGATGTTGTCATGGTATAATCCGTATGGATCGTTGTAGCATCCAAAATATCAATCTTATGAGAAGTCAGATATTCTTCAATCTGCCGTTTCGTATCAGTAGGAAGCATGGAAGAAAAATAGTCAAGCATTTCCATTCCCTGCTCTGTAATCTGATAGTAAGTCGTCTTATGGGTGACTTCTTCTGTAATCTGCTGATCTTCAGCAAGACTGGACAAGGTTTCCTGTATCGAAAAATAATCCGTATAACCATGATCCAGTATAAAGTCACAGACAAAAGCATTGGTAAGCCCCTGTCTCGTGCGGCTCAATAAATATAAAATGATCAATTTATATAATCGAAGTGTGTCTGGTGTCATACAGAAGTTCCTTCTTTCTGTTCTAAATATTTTCCCTGATAAAGCTGTTGTACTTTCATTTCATGGGAAATATGATTCAATACCCGGCGTTTATTGAGACTCCATAAAGGTGCCAGCAATAGTTCTTTTGGCCCGTCACCGGTTAGGCGGTGGATCACAATGTCCGGGGATAAATGTCCCACGCATTGTAAAAGAAGAGCAACATAGTCGTCCTCTGACAGCACAAAGGATCGATCAGGAATCGCAGCAAGGTCTGTATCCTTCAGGATATGAAGAAG
>JALEPA010000079.1 GCA_022766515.1 Lachnospiraceae bacterium
AGGAAAATGGAATCAAAATGCCATCATTCTTTGGTTATATGGGATGGTCACTTAGCTGCTTGATTCCGGTATTCTTGATCGATATGCTTGTATTCTTCATCTTCTAAGATGGGATGACTGGCAGAAACGAATAGATAATGATAAAAAACAGGGACATACTTCTTAGGAAGCGTGTCCCTGTTTTCTGTATTGATTTGGCGTACAGCCGTATTTGCGTAGAAACATTTTGGAATAATAACTCAAATGGTTGTACCCACACGATAGCGCGATCTCGGTAATGCTATAGGAAGTGTTCCGAAGCAGATTGCAACTGATCTCCATGCGATAGTTATTTAGGAAAGCGATCGGTGACTCTTCCAAATACTGCTGAAAGATCTTGCAGCACTTGCTGCGGCTAATGTTGGCAGAAGCTGCAATGTCATCCAAAGAGATGTTGTCGGAATAATGTGCAAAAATATAGGAAACCATTTGTTTTTGCAACTGCACATCCGGATTTTCCTGCGAGGCATGATGCAGCATTTTTTGGTTGCTCTGATGATAAAGAACATGCCAGAGACAATGGAACAAGCCGATCAACAGACAGTCGATATCATCGGGATCATCGTGGCGCAGTGCAAAGATCCGATCCAGCAGATCATTGACCGTTGCCGTATTTTCATTATTTTGTCCGAAATACCAATAACTGATGCCGGATGAGTGGATGATCGGATATACATTCTTTTGATAATTATGCATATTGGATTTCAAAAGATCCGGGTGCAGCAGGATTACGGAAAATTTACATTCCTGTTCGTTGTTGGAATATCCAAAATGCAGCTGCTGTGAATTTACAATGATACTGTCACCGGCGTGCAACAGGATCTTTTCCCCGTTGATGTCATAGTACATCTCGCCCTCGTAGATGCGAACACATTCAATATCGGGATGCCAGTGGCACAATGCCCGCATATCGGTGTACTCTGACAAATATCTTGCCTGCAGTGCAAACGGCAGATTGGGCGAATCGTATTGCAGGATCTCGGAGGCATCCTGTAAAATATCTAAATCTATCATGTTTGTCCTCGTTTATCTCAATTTATCATGGTAACTGTTGCATTACCGTTCCTGATCCTTATATATTCCAAGAAAAAGGAAAAGAAAATACAATAGTTATAGTTTTTGTAATCTTCGTGTTAGTATAGCATAGCTTACTAATTATTTCAAAGATTTATCGCAAAAAGATGTCAAATTTTGCACAATATTTCAAAAATAATAGGAGACTATTGGGAAAATTGTATAATAATTTGTATGATAGTTACAATTTAATGGATAAAAGTGATAGAACGGTCAAAAGAAAAGAAATATAATAGAGTTACTAATTCTAAGAAGGCAACTCACGAAAAGGAGGAAATGGGGAATGAAAAAAAGAGTATTTCGTTCATTATGTGTCTACATGCTTCTTTTTGCATTGGTTGTTACATCCAGTGGCTTGTCCAATGTAGCATCCGCAGCATCTAAGAAGGCGTCTAAGGCACTCAAGCTCAGTGCAAAGACAGTTACAGTGACTGCCGGCAAGAGCAAAAAGGTAACGGTAAAAAACAAACCAAAGAAGGCAAAAGTACAGTGGAGCAGCAAAAACAAGAAGATCGCTAAAGTTAAAAATGGTAAGATCACCGGTGTGAAAGCCGGAAAGACGAAAGTGATCTGCAAAGTTACTTATAAGAAAAAAGGTAAAAAAGTTACAAAGAAGTTTACAGTAAAAGTAACCGTTAAGAAAAAGGCTACGACAAAGGCAACAAAGAAGCCAACAACAAAGGCTACGACAAAGCCTGCCGTTACACCGGCACCAACTCCTTACAATAAGGAAGCGGATATGAAGCGCAGCAATGTAACGAAAGAGCACAAGTCTAAGAATGGTATCGATACTACCGATAACGGTATGATGCGTAAAAACATCTCTAACTTGGAGCTGATGCAGCTCATGGGTTATGGATGGAACCTTGGAAACCAGATGGAGCAGTCCAACTATTCCGGAGCAATGACCAGTGTCGAGCAGTGTGAGACAAGTGCAGGAAATGCAGAGGCTACACAGAAGACATTTGATGGTTTGAAGAGCTATGGTGTGAACACAGTTCGTATTCCGGTAGCATGGTCTAACTTTATTTCTGACGATGGAAAGTATACGATCAATGAAGAGCTTTTTGATCGTGTAGAGACTATCGTAAACTATGCATTGAACGATGAAATGTATGTTATCATCAACATCCACTGGGATGGCGGATGGTGGGGAATGTTTGGCGCAGAGGAATATGATGCCAAAGAGACACCAATCCGTGATGAGGCTTGGAAGAAGTATATTTCAATTTGGACTCAGATCTCTGAGCGATTCAAAGAGTACTCTGATCATTTGATCTTCGAGGGCGCTAACGAAGAGTTAAGTGGTCGTCTGAATGATAACTATAAGGATCCAAATACAGCACAGCAGAACCAGACAGGTAAGCTTGGTAAGAAAGATCCGAAGACGGGCAAGATCGATGCAACAGAGATTTATGAGATGGCAAATGCGATCAACCAGAAGTTCGTTGATATTGTTCGTGCATCTGGCGGAAACAACGCATACAGACATTTGTTAATTCCTGGATCAGGAAACGAGTCTTGCGTTATCGAAGGAAACGAGAGCGAAGATTATGTACAGAATGGTACGCTCGATGAGCGTTGGAAACTTCCAAACGACCCTGCTGAGAAAGCAACAGGCGTGAAGAAGATGAGCGTATCTGTACATTACTATGATCCTGTAGATTATGGTTTGTCTGCAACATCAACAGCTCCTTACGGATATCGTGATAAGTGGGGTGTTGATTATACAGATGCTAACGGAAAAGTATACAAGGGCCAGGATGACTATGACTACATGGATAACATGCTCGGTAAATTGAAGAAATTTACAGATCAGGGTTATGGAATCATCTTAGGTGAGTGTGGCGTTGTAAAAGGCTACAAAGATAATGTAACAGATTTCATGGAGTATCTCTTTACACAGTCTAAGAAATTAGGCATGACACCGGTATGGTGGGATGAGGGACACTACTACAATCGTGGCGAAGGTTATTTCGCATATGATGATGTTGGACAGGTATATGCAAAGCTGACAGGATCTACTCCTAAGATCCCTGCAAATGCAGAGCTTGTTTACACAGGAATCAAGACAGTTCCTGCAGAGAAGAATGAAGATCCAAAGGTAGTTGCAACATGGGAAGGTGAATTCCTTCGTCATACCAATGGTGATACTGCAGAAATCTTGAAAGAAACAAGAAAAGATGATTTTGATACAACCCAGAATGGTATTGGTAAGACAACATCTTTGACAGATGCACTTGGAAATGTAACAACAGCAGCAGATGCAAAGACAAATTACTCTAATATCTTTGGCAAATGGTGGGAAGCAAATGAATTCTGGAAACCAGGAGATAATGTTTCCTTCGGATGGACCAATAGTACAACAGGTGCAAATGGAGAGGCTCCGGATGCGTTGATCGCAGAGATCGATCGTCAGTACTGGAACATTCATATGCAGTATGACTGGTCTAAACTTGAAAAGCCATGTATCCGTGTATATCCTGCAGACGATGAGATCAGCCAGAGTCTTGACCTGCAGATCGGTTATCTGCCAAGCTGGACAGAGGATGATCTGGATGTAACGGTACAGGGTAAGAAGAAACTCGAAGAGTACATTGCAAAACAGACAGAAAAAGATCCTAACTTCACAATGACCGATGCTGAGAAGGAAGAGAAGATCAAGACAGACGGTGAGAAACAGGTGAAGAAGAATAAGAAGAATGGTGCGATTCTTGGTAAGTGCACCGGAGAAATTCGCTTTGATGTAGATTATGATCAGGGTGTAGGATTATTCTGGAAGGATAAGTCGATCACAATTGATAAGTCTAAGTTGACAGGTGGTTATCCTTGGCTTTGGGTAACAACGAATACTTATACAGGTGCTTCTATTGTGAAGATCGAGATTTGTGACGCAGCATACAACGCTGATGGCACAAAGTATGTAGAGCCGGCAGAGAACACAGCAGAGAATTAAAAAAGAGCAAAGTCAGTGCTTTGCAAAGATCTGTTTGGTCATTGCCAACAAATTTGTTAGTATCGGATTTCGCATATTCGTTACTTAATAGAATTAGATGAAGAGAACCCCCCTCGGCATTGCCTTCGCCGGGGGGTGTTCTCTTTTTAAATCCGGTGTGGTAAGATAGGTAAGGTGAAATGAACTGGTTTGAAATGGAGGATCTGTAATGATTTTTGATACACATGCACATTATAGTGATGACAGCTTTGCTGAGGATCGCGAGGCATTGTTGGAATCGATGGCAGAACAAGGGGTTGGCACGATCGTAGAAGTAGGAGCAAGCCTGGCTTCGACAAAGCAGGCGGTCGCGCTTGCAGAGCAATATCCCTTTGTATATGCATCGGTTGGTGTGCATCCGGAGGAAGTAGCGGAACTAACGAAAGCAGATATTCAGTGGATGGCAAATTTGACGAAACAGGAAAAGGTCGTTGCTGTGGGAGAGATCGGATTGGACTATCATTATGAGGATCCGGTGAGAGAGATACAGAAAGAGTGGTTTGTGAAACAGCTGCAAATGGCAGCGGAGACGCAAATGCCAGTGATCATTCATAGCCGTGAGGCGGCAGAAGACACCTTGCAGCTGATGGAACAGCACTGCGCTTGGGAAAACGGTGGCGTGATCCATTGCTTTTCCTATAGCCGTGAGATGGCGCAGATTTACCTCAAAAAGGGATTTTATCTGGGGATCGGTGGTGTACTGACTTTCAAAAATGCAAGAAAGCTAAAAGAGGTCGTAGAGGTCGCACCGCTGGAACGGATCGTATTAGAGACGGATGCACCGTATATGACACCGGTGCCATATCGTGGAAAGCGTAATGATTCCCATTATCTCACTTATGTGGTCGATGCCATTGCAGAGATCAAAGGTGTGGACAGGCAGGAAGTGATCAAGGTGACAGAGGCAAATGCGAGACAGATGTATCGCATGGATAAATAGAAAGGGGAACATATGGCAACATTAGGAGTACCACAAAATACGATAGAGGTCTTGCAAAAGCATGATTTTCATTTTCAGAAGAAATTTGGTCAGAATTTTTTGATCGATACACATGTTTTAGAAAAAATCGTGCAGGCAGCAGGTGTGACCAAGGATGATTTTGTGTTAGAGATCGGTCCGGGAATTGGGACAATGACACAGTATCTTTGTGAAAGTGCCAGAGAGGTTATGGCGGTGGAGATTGATGAAAAATTGATACCGATCCTGCAGGAGACGCTGGCAGAGTATGACAATGTAACTGTTGTCAATGCAGATATTTTGAAACTTGATATTGCGAAGATTGCGGAAGAGCATAATCACGGCAATCCGATCAAAGTCGTGGCAAATCTGCCTTATTATATTACGACACCGATCATTATGGAGTTGTTTGAGAGCCGTGTTCCTTTGGAGAGTGTGACGGTGATGGTGCAGAAAGAAGTGGCAGACCGCATGCAGGCAGGACCGGGAACGAAGGATTACGGTGCGCTGTCTTTGGCTGTGCAGTATTATTCCGAGGCAGAGATTGTTGCAAATGTGCCGCCAAATTGTTTCATGCCAAGACCAAATGTAGGATCTGCCGTGATACGCTTGACTTGTCATGAACAGTGCCCGGTAGAGGTTGACGACGAGAGGTTTATGTTCCGGGTGATCCGTGCCTCTTTTAATCAAAGACGAAAAACACTGCAGAATGGTTTAGGAAATGATGCGTCACTTCCTGTCAGCAAGGAGCAGGCAGCAGAGGCAATCTGTTCCCTGGGCTTATCGCCAACCATACGCGGTGAGGCATTGTCATTGGCGCAATTTGCGGAGTTATCAAATCGCTTGAAAAAAGCGTAGATACTTTATAGGTGGCAGCAAAAAAATATTTGCAGAGATGACTATAAGAAAGACAGGTATAGGTGTGCATAGCTTGGAAAGGAAGGAGTGACCGCAGATGACGATCCCAGAGCGTTTGGAACAAGTAAGACAAAGGATGAAAGAGGAAGGACTGGATGCTTATTATATCCCTACCAATGATTTTCACGGGTCGGAATATGTAGGGGATTATTTCAAAACCAGAGAATATATATCGGGTTTTACCGGATCGGCAGGTACGGTCATCATCACAGCGCAGGAGGCAGGGCTGTGGACGGATGGAAGATACTTTTTGCAGGCGGCAGACCAGTTGCAGGGAACGGGGATTACCCTGTATCGTAGTGGGGAAGAGGGCGTTCCGAATGAGAAACAGTATTTGGAACAGCTTGCTGCCCAAAAGGCGAATCCTCATGATTTTGTGCTGGGCTGTGATGGCAGATTAGTGACGAAGGCGTGGATGCAGATGATGGCGGGACAATTTACCGTTCGTCCGGATCTGGATCTCGTAGGTGACATTTGGCAGGATCGACCTGCGCGTTCGGCAGAGCCTATTTGGATCTTGGACGAAGCGTATGCAGGCTGTACAAGGGAAGAAAAGCTGGCGAAGCTGTGGAAATGGATGGAACAGTATCATCTGGATCAGTATGTGTTGACCGGACTGGAAAATATTGCATGGATGTTTAATATTCGTGGCAATGATATTGCCTGTACGCCTGTTGCGTTGGCGTATGCCGTGTTTACGCAGGGTGGAGCGGTATTATTTACGGATGGATGCGCGGATGACCGTGTGCGGCAGGTATTGCAGCAGGCAGGAGTCGAGATTCAGCCGTATGAAGAGATTGAGAATTATTTACAGGCGATTGCGCCAGGTTGTGTGGTGGCATGGGATATGAATCGGATCAATGCGCATTTGACAGAGCAAGTGAGTAAAGAGGTCCGTATTCGTCCTGTTTTGGACCCAATTGATTTCTGGAAGTCTGTGAAAAATAAAGTCGAGATGGACAATGAGAGGATGGCACATCAAAAAGATGCGATCGCCATTGTGAAGATGCTGTATTGGATCAAAACGCAGGTTGGAAAGCAGCCGATGTCAGAATTGTCAGTAGCGGCAAAGCTGGAAGAACTGCGGCAGCTTGACCCGGATTATCTGGGACCAAGTTTCACTACGATCGCAGGTTATGCGGAGCATGGAGCAATCGTCCATTACAGTGCCACACCAGAGACAGATAAGGCTCTCGCTCCGGACAGCTTTTTGTTGATGGATATGGGAGCACATTATTATCAGGGAACGACGGATATTACGCGTACGATCTTTTTGGGAGAAGAGGCGAGCGAGGAAGAAAAGAAATATTATACGGCTGTACTTCGAGGTAATCTTAATCTTGGCGCAGCAAAGTTTCGCAATGGATCTTCCGGTGTTACGCTGGATATTTTGGCGAGACAGCCATTGTGGGAAATGGGATGCGACTTCAATCATGGAACAGGACATGGCGTTGGCTATTTGTTGAATGTGCATGAAGGTCCCAATGCTATTCGTTATCGGATCATCAATCGTCCGGGTGCGAATGTCAGTTTGCAGCCGGGAATGTTGACTTCCAATGAACCGGGAATTTATCTGGAAGGAAAGTTTGGAATCCGATTGGAAAATCTGATCTTATGCGTAGAAGATGAGAAAAACAGCTTTGGGCAATTTCTGCGTTTTGATACGCTGACACTTGTTCCGTTTGATCGAAAAGCTATCGATCCGTCGGCAATGACAGAAAGAGAGATCAAGCTGTTGAATGATTATCAAAAGAGAGTGTATGAGACGATCGCTCCGTTCCTGACCGAGCAGGAAGGAGCATGGCTGGAGCAGGAGTGCGCACCACTTGAGAAGTGATGCGGGAAAAGGTGTTGTTCTTATTTGGCAGGTTTTACCAGAAATCGCTCCACCAGGTGTTCGATCAGTAAAAACAGTGCAAATGCGGCAACGACATCCAAGAAGGAGTGCTGCTTTAAAAACATCGTAGACAGGCAGATCAAGCTGCACAAGATCAAGGAAGCGACGCGGATCCACTTGTGCTTTTGAAATGCATGGCAGCGACATACGCCGGCGTGGATCGCCAGCGAGTTAAACACATGAATACTAGGCAGCACATTGGTATCGGTGTCAGTCTTATATAAGATCGTAATGATCCGAAGAAACACATTGTCGTGGTCGAAGCTGGTAGGACGCATACTCTGCATATTTGGAAAGATCGTATAAATGAGCAGAGAAGTTGTCATTCCCAAGATCAGCACTGCGGCAGTATGATAAAAGTCGTTGATGTGATCCGTCTGAAAAAATAAAAAAGCAAGTACAACAAAAACATACAGAAACCACAGCAGGTAAGGGATGATGAAGATCTCGTTAAAAGGGATCCAATCATCCACGATGCAGTGGATATCTGTAAAATGTACATTGGTTCGTTTTTCCAGCAGTACAAACCAAGTCATATAGATTGGAAAATACAGTACTACAATAGCGTGCTTATATTTGTATAAAAATTGTTTGATGTTCATAGTCTACTCCAGTTTGTAAATAGTCAAGGGTTACCACCTTGGGGAATGTTTGAGGTCCAGTTCGGTGCGTATATAGGCAAATGTTTTGTTTTCCCCTTCTTCTGCCAGCATATGCAGTAACTTTTCCAATAATTCTTTTGTGTGAGGGTGCATTAGATAATGCCCCTTATTTTTTTCGTAATAAGCCAAAGGAAAACTATCGTCATAGTTTTGAGCATTATAATTTTTGCTTGCCGCCATGCGGTCACAAAACATTTCCACGATATAGCGGTCAGGCATACGCATTCCCTGTTGTCCCAGTGAGGAATCTACCGGAATGTCGATCCAATATTCGTAATGGTGGCGATTGCGTCCCTTGTGATGCAGCCATGCAGAAGTGTATCCTTTGTCTTCCTTCTCGGCATGGTTGGGACTTCGTTTGCCCGCTTGATAATATTTTACACCATTCCAAAACTCTACCGGGTGGTATTTGGACCAGTCGTGGGAAATGCCCTGCCAATACAATCCGGCACGAAAGCAGTTACGACGAACCATGTTCTTGTGTCGCAGAATTGTGTGCAGATGTCCCCAAAAATTATGCCATAAACTCATAGTAGCCTCTTTCTAAGCGATTTCTTCCTGTGCTCTTATTGTTCCGTGCTCACCTGCGAACGGTAGGATTTCATCCATTGTCTTGGTGTGCAGCCTTTCCATTTGCGGAAGGTGCGGATCAGGTGACTGCAATCGGAAAAACCTGTTTCCTGGCTGATGTAAGTCAGATCCAGTTTGGTAAAGAGCAGCAAATCGGTTACTTTATTGATTCTTATAAATTCAATATATTCCTTGCAGGATTGATGATAGGTTTCGCGAAAAAGCTTCGCAAAGTAGGAATAACTCATTCCACAGCGTTCCGCAAGGTCTTGAATTCGTAGAGGTTCATTATAATGCGTTTTAATATAATCTGCAATACAATTAAATTCCTGGTTGTCCTTTTCTTTGGACAGAAACAACTCCTCTACATTGATTCCCTGGGTGATCCACTGTCTGGTAAATCCGGTCATCAACAGGGCAAGTTTGGCGCAGACTACCGTATCATAGCCGAAACGGTGGTGTTGCATTTCCGTTACGCAGTCGCGAAAAAGCTTGCGAGGATGGATGTCCGACAGGGTTCCTTTTTGAAAAAAGATGCAGGATGGATCGTTGGCAAATGCCAGCTCCATGATCTGTGAAAATTGATTTTTCATATTTTCCGTTGCCTGCAAAAATCCCAGGTCAAATTTTAGGACATCATAGCAGACATTATCAGTGTCCGAAGGCGGATCAGCTTTGATCTGCAGCTTTGACACCGGATGGATAGCACCGTGCGCCTGATTGGGAATCGGTTCTTTGGGGCGTGTGATCAACGGACAGTCTTCTGCGCGAAGATCCGGGAGATACCCATGCAGTCCCTCGCTTCCTTTTGGAAGATAGTCGATCGTGTGCAGTGCTTTGGGCGGAAAAAACAAAACATCTCCGGGTTCCATAGCAAAAACCGCATCTCCGCAGGTCGCTAAAGTGCGTCCCTTTGTGAGATAGATCAACTCTATAAAATAATGCCAGTGTGGCAGGATCGGAAAGTTCTCTCCGTTGGTAATGTGAGAAAATGCTTCCAAGGGGCTGCCAAGCCGGTCCGAATATTCATAATAGCGGTCCACTTGTTTCCTCCTAAAAAAATAGATTTGTACAATTTTTGTGCTGATTTATTATAGCACGGCTATTGGTGCTGTGCTATACTTTGCAAGCAAATTTAATAGAAATATTATAGAAAATTCATAAGAAAGGAAGAGAACAATGACACCAATGAAATGGTTTTATTCTTTTTTGAAGAAATATTGGTTCCGAATGATTTCGGGCTTAGTGTTGGTAACGATATTGGTTGCAGCAGCATTGGCATCGCCTTACATCTCAAAATTGATCGTGGATGATGTCATCAAGCAGGGCAATACCGGGTTACTGCCTAAGTTGATCGCACTGTTGATCGGTCTGGTGGTCGTGAAGGGGGTGTGCCGCTTCTTCTCACAGGTGCTGTTTGAGACGAGTTCGCAGGGCGTTTTATATGAAATGCGCGATAAAGTATATCGCAAACTTCTGTTAGAGGATTTTGCGTTTTACAACAAAAATCGCACGGGAGATCTGATGGGACGCCAGACAGGTGATATGGATGCCATCCGTCATTTTGTGGCATACATCATTTATACGGTGTATGAAAATGTGTTGTATTTTCTGTTGTCCATCGTGTTGATGTTTGCCGTTAATGTCAAGATGGCGGCATGCATGATGCTCGTGCTGCCATTGACAGCCGTAACGACTTATATGCAGGCAAAATCGGTCAAACCTGCATTCAAGAATTGTCGTGATGCGTTTTCGGGATTGAATACATTTGTGCAGGAAAATATCAGTGGCAACCGCATGGTCAAAGCATTTGCCAAGGAAGACTTTGAGATGGAAAAGTTTGCGGTGGAGAATGACCGTTATCGTGATGCTGAATTGGGCGCAGCCTTTATATGGAGAAAATATGTACCGATCTTTGAGTTTTTGTCCAATCTGCTGACGCTTGTGCTCATGTTTGTCGGTGGTATCATGGTCGTGCGCGGCGAAATGACGCTGGGTGATCTGGTAGCGGCAAACGGATACTTATGGATGCTCACGACGCCACTGCGTATGGCAGGATGGTGGATCAACGATGTGCAAAGATTTACGACATCTGTAGAGAAGATTTATGGAACCTATATTGCAGAGCCGGATGTCAAGCATCCCAAACATCCAAGACCACATCAGAAGTATGAGGGAAATGTTACCTTCAAGAATGTATCGTATAAGGCGGACGATGAGGATATTATCCGAAATGTCAGTTTCGATGTGAAGAAGGGCGAGACGGTTGGTATTTTAGGAACGACCGGAGCAGGAAAATCGACGATCATCAATCTGCTCTGCCGCTTTTTTGATGTCACAGAGGGAGAAGTGCTTGTGGATGGCATCAATGTGAAGGATCTGGATCTGTACAATTTGCGTGAAAATATTGGAATCGCCATGCAGGATGTGTTCCTTTTTTCGGACACCATCGAGGGAAATATTGCGTATGGAAGACCGGATTGCTCTTTTGAGCGCGTAAAGGAAGTGGCAAAGATGGCAGATGCAAATATTTTTATTAAAAATCTGCCGGATGGTTATGATACGATCGTGGGAGAGCGTGGTGTGGGTCTGTCAGGTGGACAGAAGCAGCGTATTTCTCTTGCGAGAGCGCTTCTCAAAGACCCTGCGATCCTGGTGTTGGATGACACCACTTCTGCCGTAGATATGGAGACAGAGAGTTACATTCAACGACAGCTTGAGAACATCGATCACAGCTGTACGACATTTATTATTGCGTATCGTATTTCTTCGATTCGAGATGCGGATAAGATCCTTGTCATGGATCAGGGACGGATCATTGAGTCCGGCACGCATGAAGAGTTGATCGCAAAGGGTGGATATTACGCTACGGTATACTATCATCAGTATCCGATGGCAGCAGAAAAATTACATTAGGAAAGGAGATGTGAGCATGGCAAGAAATACTTATGACCAGGATGAGATCCTGGAAGAAAGCTTTGATATTAACCAGTTAAAGCGGCTGGGAAAATATATAAAACCCTATATGGGAAAAATGCTTCTGGTACTTTTTTTGATGTTGTCTTCCTCTGCGCTTACAATGTTTATTCCTAAGTTTTTGCAGATGGAAATGGATACCTATATCCCGGCAGGAGATATTAAGGGAATCGGCATTTTGACACTGCTTGCGGGCGTGATCGTTGTGTATGCCGTGATCAGTCTGCGTGTCAAGATCACGCTGACGACGCAGATGGGACAGGACATCATTCATCAGATCCGAGAAGATCTGTTTGCACATTTGCAGGAGTTGCCATTTAGCTATTACGATGAAAGACCGCATGGAAAAATACAGGTGCGAGTGGTCAATTATGTCAACAATCTCAGTGACTTGCTCTCCAATGGTATTTTGAATACAGTTACGGATCTTTGCAACTTGGTATTTATCTTGTTGTTTATGTTTTCGATGAGCGTCAAACTGACATTGATCTGTTTGTGCGGTTTGCCTGTGCTGGTGCTGTATGTGGTCTTTTTGAAAAAGAAACAGCATACTGCCTGGCAGATCCAGAGTAACAAGCAGTCCAACCTGAATGCGTATATTTCCGAAAGTATTAACGGAATCCGCGTTACACAGGCGTTTGTTCGAGAAAAGGAAAATACCGGGATTTTTAACCGTTTGAGCATGAGTTATCGTAAAGCGTGGATGCGGGCAGTTATTTATAACTTCGCAATGGGTCCTATGGTAGACTTGATCTCGACTGTCACGACAGCATTTATTTATGTGATCGGTGTCAGCTGTATTATGGATGGAGGTACTTCCGGGGTGACGACCGGTGTGCTTATCGCCTTTACGGCTTACATCAGTCGATTTTGGCAGCCAATCAACACGATCGCAAACTTTTACAACAGTGTGCTGACGGCAATTTCTTATCTGGAGCGTATTTTTGAGACGATTGATGAGCCGGTCGAAGTAACGGATGCACCGGATGCGACAGAGATGCCAAAGATCAAAGGTGCGGTGGACTTTGACCATGTTACCTTTAGCTACGAGGATAATATTCCGATCCTAAAAGATGTCAGCTTTCATGTGAATAAAGGCGAAACGATTGCCATCGTGGGACCGACCGGAGCGGGTAAAACAACGATTGTCAATCTGCTCAGTCGATTTTACAATGTGGATGCCGGAACGGTCAGCATTGATGGCGTGGATATCGCGAAGGTTACCCTACATTCGCTGCGTACGCAGATGGGTGTGATGATGCAGGACAGCTTTATCTTCTCCGGTACGATCATGGAGAATATCCGTTATGGAAATAAGACGGCAACGGATGAAGAGGTGGTCCGTGCGGCGAAAACAGTCTGTGCGCATGACTTTATCATGCAGATGGATGATGGTTATGACACGCAGGTCAATGAGCGGGGAAGCCGTTTGTCTGTTGGGCAGAGACAGTTGATCTCGTTTGCCAGAGCGTTGCTTGCAGATCCTGCGATCCTGATCTTGGATGAGGCAACTTCCAGCATTGATACCGAGACGGAGCTGGTGTTGCAGGAAGGATTGAATCATTTGCTTGAAGGACGCACTTCTTTCATCATTGCGCACCGTTTGTCAACGATCAAAAATGCGGACCGTATCATGTATGTCTCCAACGGCACGATCATGGAGAGTGGATCGCATGAGGAATTGCTGGCGCAAAAGGGACTGTATTATCATTTGTATATGTCGCAGTATGAGGAGCTGGCGTAGGAATCAAGAGGCAGATATAGAAAAATAAGGAGCCAAAAGTTTATTTCAGACTTTTGGCTCCTTGCTGATTTTATATATTTATTTGCTAAGAAATGTTCGTAGTGTAGTAGATTGGTCTTAGCAATTCTTAGAGAGCGAGAGCGTCCCTAGAACGAGGAGACGATGATATAGGCAAGTGCGGCAAACATTACCTGGAAGATGGTAAAGCGGAACACAACCTGTGTGTCAGACCAATCTTTGTTTTTGCGCACATGATCGTGGATCGGTGTCAATGTATTTTTCAAAATATGAATCTTCAGGAAACGAAGTAAAAATACTTTGACAAGACCAAGTCCACCGTCAATGATCAGCATTAACGCCAATAAAATGTAAAGCAGTGGGTGACCGCTCTTCATAGCCAGTACGGCAATGAAAAATCCTAAAGCACGAGAACCGGCATCGCCCATTAACATAGTAGATGGTTTGGAGTTAAAACATAGGTAGGCAAGCAGTGTTGCTACAAACAGTAACGCAGCGATCACATAGTTTCCAAGAATACCCGGGAACAGCAATGCAAACGAGGCAATGACTACACAACAAAGACTGCCGCACAATCCATCCACACCATCTGAGCAGTTGGTAACATTGATCGATACCCACAATAAAATAATGCCAAGAATGAAATATACCGGAACAGGAAGATGCAAGGTAGCGGAACCAAACCGCAAGTCGCTGGAGTTAAAATTCAAATAGGTTACTACCGTCATGATCGAAAGGATCAGATCGATCGCACCTTTCTTGTAATCGCTCCAAGGGGTCTTGGCAGCATCATCCAGGTAGCCGCTTAACATCATTGCAAATAATAAAATGCAATAGATAATATATTCTCTTGTCAATGGCATGAACAAGAGACAGCTCACGATGAAAGTACAGACAAAAGTCAGTCCGACACCGCGCGTCTTTCCACGAGAAAGTGCGCCATTTACGGCATATTCACGACCTTGATCGACTGGCAAAAAAGGAAAAGGAAACTTTAATCCAAGATAAGTCAGTAGGAAAGCAACCAAAACGCCGATCATTGCGATCTGATTAGGATTCAAAAATTGTTCGAGTATGTAATACATAAGCAACCTCTTTTCTGTATTTTGATTCAAAGGTGTTTTCCAAAGCGGAAAACATACCTTTCGTTATGATAGCATGGTCCGAGGGAAAAGCCAAGAGGACTTTGTCGGTTTTTTGTGACATGGTAGGACGGGAAGCGTTATGATCATAGGAGTGTTGGTTTTGTGCATCGACTTGTCGTTGTATCTCAAGTAATAACTGTTGACTTACTATCAATTGATAGTATATAATGTATGTGTAGCAGCGTAAATAGGTTAGATGGGGGGTGGCTGAAAATAAAAATACCGATTCTTTCAGATAAAGCAACCGTGCAGGGATTTTTGGAACAGCTTAGGGAAATTCTGGCGGATGCAGACTTTACAATTGAGAAGAATCTTATAATCATAAAGTCAAGAAAAGAAGAAATAGAGTTCTCTACACCATATACAATGTTAGATTTGGAGTATGATGCAGATGATATTGTAGCATGTTTGAGAGAACTGCAGTTGCAGGAATATTCAGAGACATTGCTCGATAGGGATGATGATAAACCACCGTTGTTATTTGTTTTTGGTAAAAATATTAATAATAGGTTGGTGTACATTAAGTTGAAGATTAAGGGTGAGGCAACGAAAACAATATTGTGTTTGTCTTTTCATTATGCAAAATATAATATGAATTTTCCATATGCATAGAGAAGGCAGCATAGAAAGGAGGGCAGACATGGGAAATAGCAGATTAGTGAGGAAGGTTCAAATGGAATGTCCTCTATGTGATAAAATACATGAATTAGAAGAAAGAACGCGAGTTGCAAGCACGATGATCAAGGGCGAGGTGATTACTTACGAGGAAATCTACTATTTTTGTCCTAATAGTGATGAAGATGAAAATGAATTTGTCACGGGTAAGATGGAAAACAGTAATCTCTTGAATGCGAGAAATGCATATAGAAAAGCACATGGACTCCTTACATCGGAGGAAATTGTGGCAATAAGAGAGAAATATGGGCTTTCACAGGTGGATCTGGCAAAATTACTTGGTTGGGGCGAAGCAACTATTTCCAGATACGAAAGTAAAGCGATACAAGATGAGGCATATGACAATATGCTTAGGATCGTGTGTGCTAATTCTTTGGATATATTAGAGTTGCTGAAAAAAAATGAAGATAAATTTGCCCCGGCAAAACGGGAGCAGATTAAGAAAAAAATAATGAAAAATGTAGATGAGGCAGGAAGAGAGTTTATTGCGCGTCAGTCCTTAAAAAGTGAATATATTGATTATCAATATGCATGTGATGAAAATGGATATTGTATACTTGACATTGACAAATTAGAAACAACCATTTCGTTTTTTGCAAAGCGAGTTTCAAATTTGTATAAGGTGAAATTGATGAAAATGCTTTGGTATGCGGATGTGTTGCTTTTTAAGCAAAGAGGCAGATCGATGACGGGATTGGTGTATTGTCATGAGGCGATGGGAGCATTGCCCGTTGGTCATTATAAGATTGTGGGCTTAGAGGAAGTAAAAAAACAAGACGAGGAGGGAATAGACTACACGAAATATCATTTCTTAGCAAATAATAACATAAACGAGAATGTATTATCTGGTGAAGAAAAAGATGTATTAGATAAAGTAGTGGGAAAATTTAAACCCTTTAACGCACAAGAAATTGTTGCATATATGCATGAAGAAACAGCCTATAAAGAGACAGTGGATAAACAGGTTATTCCTTTTAGCGTAGCACAACAGATAAGAGATTTTTGAAGTTGCACAGAATAGGATCTTGTCGGAAAGGAAGCTAACAACCAATGATATATATAGCGATGGCATTGTATGCGGAGGCGGCTCCGCTGATCGATGCATTGGGGTTAAAGAGGAGAGCAGGGGCTGGATCTTGGCAGGAATTTGTCGATGAAGAGCAAGGCATCTGCTTGTTTTTGACGGGTGTCGGCAAGTTGGAAGCTGCGATCGCAGTGAGTCATTTTGCAACAAAATATGCGATGGGAAATGACGACTTTTTAGTACAGTTAGGCAGCTGTGCCGGGCGAAAAATAGGACAGGCATATATCATTCATCGGATCAATGATGCCGATACGGGACGCTCGTATTATCCCGATGTTTTGTATGCGCACAGTCTGCCGGAGGCAGGTGTGACGACCGGAAGTCGAATGTTGCAGAATGGTGTAGAGAACGAGTCTTTATATGACATGGAAGCCTCTGGGGTGTATCAGGCTGCTGTACGATTTTTGGGACCGCATCGAATGGCATTTGTGAAGGTGGTCAGTGATGTGGGACAGGCAGACCGCATGACTCCGAATTTACTGTCAGATTGTATGAAGGAACAGATGCCGACGGTGTTGGAGTTGTTGTCAGACATTCGCAGCTATTTGGAACCGGAGCATCAGGATCTTCCGGATGAGGAGGAATGTCAGAGAAGAGAGCGGTTGTATCGGGATATGTGCTGTTCGGAAACGATGCGTTTGCAGCTGCAGCAGTGGTTGGAATATTTGCGTCTGGCAGGGAAATCGTATTGGCAGCAGATAGATCTGGATTATGAAAAAGAGATCCTTCCCTGTCACGATCGTAAAGCAGGAAAGCAGTATTTCGAGCAATTTAAGGATCGTATGCTATAAAAGATCCGGCAGTGTAACATACGCAGAGGGACATAGAGAAGTAGTTGCGAATCGCAATAGAGGAGGATTATGTTGGAAGACAAACACGAGGTGGGAGCAAGCTGCGGGATGAGCCATAGAGACAGCGATGGAATAGAAATGTCTCAGGGAAAGACACGCGGATATGCCAAGCGCTTTTCTCATATTTATATAGAGGATTCGATTGCAGATAGCAATGAAGTACATGCGATCACAGCGCATTTTCCTCATGCAGAGAAGATTAGGATCCATCATTATAAGGATGTGTTTAACCGGCGTGGGCAGAGTGCCGAGACGCAACATCATGCACAGGCGTTGATCCTGGCACGGAAAAAGGGAAATCTGATCTACGAGGGTGCACCGGTGTGTCAAAGCTTTGGAAATGTGTATTTTTACTATACATCTTGCGTGATGAATTGTTTGTACGACTGCGAATATTGTTATTTGAAGGGAATGTATCCAAGCGGACATATGGTGCTGTTTGTGAATCTGGAAGATATTTTTGCGCAGACGGAGCAGCTATTGCAACAGCATCCGGTTTATCTGTGCGTGTCATACGATACGGATCTGTTAGCACTGGAGGGGCTGACGGGTTTTGTGCAGCGGTGGATTGATTATACGAAAAAACATGAAAATCTGCAGATCGAGATACGAACCAAATGTGCCCGCAAAGATCTGTGGGAGCAGTTTGACGCCTGTGACCGGGTGATCTTTGCATATACGATGTCGCCGGACCGTGTTGTGCAGCAATATGAGAAGGAGACGGGAGCGTTACATGAGCGGATCCTTGCGGCGAAAGAGGGAATCCGTAGAGGATTTTCGGTGCGCTTGTGCTTTGATCCGATGTTGTATGTCGAGCATTGGAAACAGGAATACCGGGATATGGTGGATGATGTTTTTCGGGAAATTGCACCGGAGCAGGTGTTGGATGTGAGTGTCGGATCGTTCCGTATTTCACAGGATTATCTGAAGAAAATGCGAAAGGCAGCGAGGTCATCGCCGGTCGTACAATTTCCGTATGAAAATCGAGGTGGCGTTTATCAATATCCGGAGAAACTGCGGCAGGAGATGGAGAATTATCTTCAAGGGTTACTGAAAGAATACATTTCTCCGAAAAAGATATTTGTATGGGGACAGTAATGGTGAGGACAGAAAAGAGGTAATTATGTATACATTTAATAGTAGAATACGGTATAGTGAGACGGATGAAAACGGAAAATTGAGCTTGGAAAGCATTATCGATTATATGCAGGATTGCACAAATTTTCAGTCAGAGGATTTGGGAGTGGGACTGGAATATTGCAAAGAGCATGAGATCATGTGGGTGCTGAATTTTTGGCAGATTGTTGTCGAGCAGTATCCGCGCATGGGAGAAAATATTACGGTGGGTACGGCGGCTCATGGGTTTGAGAAAATGTTTGGCTACCGTAATTTCTTGATTAAGAAGTCAGAGTCGAATGAGGTCGTGGCAAAAGCCAATTCCATTTGGGTACTGATGGATATGAAAAAAGGCAGACCGATGATCGTCAGCCCGGAGATCGGAGATGTGTACGGCAAGGAAGAGCCATTAGAAATGGATTACGCGCCACGAAAGATCAAACTGCAGGCAGAGGGTGGAATCACAAAGGAAGCCTTTACCGTGCAGGAATACCATTTGGACACCAATCACCATATGAATAATGGACAGTATGTGCGTATGGCAAGAGCGGCATTGGAAGAGGATATCCTCGTGCGGGAACTTCGTGTAGAATACCGCAAACAGGCGATGCTTGGTGACCAGATCGTTCCGGTCGTGTATGAGAAGGAAGGGGAATGTATGGTTGCGCAGAATGATGAAAACGGCAAACCCTATGCGATCGTGCAAATGTTTTTGTAGGATATAGAAATACACTGCGCCAAGAGTTAGGGCGCAGGATGCAAGGAAATGAGGAACATATGAAAAATTGGAAAAGGGGACTTCGAGACGGTATTCCGATCGCGTTAGGTTATGTGCCGGTCAGTTTTACTTTTGGACTGATGGCGGTCGATGCCGGACTTACATGGTGGCAGGCGGTGCTGATCTCGTTGTTGAATCTGACTTCCGCAGGTCAATTTGCGGGATTGGATATTTTGGCGGCAGGCGGTGCCTATATGGAGATGGCGTTGACACAGTTGGTCATCAACCTACGATATGCATTGATGTCGGTATCATTATCACAAAAAGTCGATGAAAAATTTGGCACAGGACATCGACTTTTTTATGGATTTTTTGTGACAGATGAGATCTTTGGTGTGGCGGCAAGCCGCAAAGGAGAAATTGACACGCACTATTTTAGAGGATTGGCGACACTGCCATTGCTTGGGTGGATGAGCGGTACTTTGGCTGGGGCATTGCTTGGTGGTGTACTGCCACCGCTTGTGCAGTCGGCGATGGGAATTGCGATCTACGGAATGTTTTTGGCGATTATCATCCCACAGGCAAGAGATGACAGCCGTTATCTGAAGGTGATCGTGTTAGCGGTGCTGTTAAGCTGCGCATTTCGATATGTGCCGGTGCTTGATCGAGTATCGTCCGGTTTCGTGATCATTATTTGTGCAGTTGTGGCATCATGTGTCGGTGCAATTTTGTATCCGGTAGAAGATGAGGATTCTCCAAGCTAGGAAGCGGATAGAAAGGATGAAACTATGGAATATTTTTGGATCTCTCTGTTTGTAATGGCAGGGGTGACATATTTAATACGAGCCATTCCGTTTGCGATGTGCAAAGGAAAGGTAGAGAATAAATTTATCAAATCGTTTTTGGCATATGTACCTTATGCGGTACTGGGGGCGATGACTTTCCCGGCAATTTTGTATTCTGCAGATCATCTGCTTGCGGGAATTGTCGGCACGATCGTGGCGCTGCTATTGTCTTATCAAAGAAAGAGCCTTTTGACGGTGGCGCTTGCAGCATGCGCAGCTGCATTTGTTGTTTTGGCGGTCATGGCGATATAGATTAAGGGATCGGGTATTTTTAGCACTTCCGTTGCATATGATGAAAAAGACCAACATGTCACAGGATGGAAATCCTCTGGCAAAATGGCAACTCATGATCCAGCGGAAGGAGAGCGTGATGGAAGACAAGATGGAAGAGATACTTGCACAGTATCCGATACAGGTGACAAGCAGAAAAAGGGTTCGCGGAGCGATTCTGCTGGACACGGAGCAGGGGCAGCGTTTGCTTAGAAATGTTCATGGCAACCGTTACCGATTGGAAGAGGAAGAACGAATCATGGAACACCTGCAAAGTCAGGGCTATCAATGGACAGACCAATTAGTGCGCACTTCCAAGGGCGAACTGTGCGCAAAGGACGGATCGGGTGATTGGTGGGTGTTACGCAAATGGCATGGCGGCAGGGAATGTGATATGCACGAACGGAGCCAGGTGTGTCAGGCGTCTGGGCATTTGGCAAAACTCCACTGCATGTTATCGCACGCCGGAATGGATCTGCATGAAGAACGGCAAATGCAGGAAACAGACATTGCGGGGCAGGAAATGCCATTGCCGAAAAAAACAGATCAGCAGGCAGAATTGCAAGTGCAGGAGATTGTGGCTTCGCAGGAACGGGAAAAGTATCAGGTGAAACGAGTTCCGCTTTTTGTCAAGCGCACACGGGAAT
>JALEPA010000085.1 GCA_022766515.1 Lachnospiraceae bacterium
ATAAGTAGCTCCACCAATTCGTCTAGCCTTTACCTCTAATTGTGGCATAATGTTGTTCATAGCCTCTTCAAACACTTCAACAGCATCTTTACCAGACTTCTCTGCTACCTGCTCGAATGCACCATAAACGATTTTCTGAGCAACACCCTTCTTACCATCCAACATTACATTGTTGATAAGCTTTGTCACAACCTTGTTGTTGTAAACTGGATCTGCTAATACATCTCTTTTCTGCATATGTCCTTTACGTGGCACGTTACTTCCCTCCTTAATATGATTTAGTGAATACTAACAGCCGACGCTGCTTCGATCGTATTCCTCTAACATTAATTCATCGGTACTCACATTATTTTAGTGTCCGCACCAGGTTAATCCGTGAAAATTAATCCGGCACTTCCCCCAATTAGTGAATCTTACTTTTTAGGTCTCTTAGCACCGTACTTAGAACGGGCCTGCTTTCTATTAGCAACACCTGCTGTATCCAATGTACCACGAACGATATGATATCTGGTACCTGGTAAGTCCTTTACTCTACCACCACGGATCAGTACCACGCTATGTTCCTGAAGGTTGTGACCTTCACCCGGAATGTAGCTTGTTACCTCGATACCGTTGGAAAGACGAACTCTGGCTATCTTACGAAGAGCTGAGTTAGGCTTCTTAGGTGTAGCAGTACGAACAGCAGTACAAACGCCTCTCTTCTGAGGAGAGCTCTGAGCTACTACCTTCTTGTTAAGAGAATTGTAAGTATACTGAAGTGCAGGAGAATTAGATTTCTTAGCTGAAACCTTTCTTCCTTTTCTTACTAACTGGTTAAATGTTGGCATTAATTTCACCTCCTGTGTTTTTAATCAAATTGTTTCCAATATATGGCTTTTTATACAGCCGCCGCTTTCGATGTTTCACGGTGATCAAAAGCAGTTTTCTGCCGGTAGATCTCTATCCAAGGGAAATCACATTCCTGTTGGCAGTTTTCTACTCAATAAAAAAGCACACTTCCTCAGTATAACTAGGGAGTGCGCTCTTGTCAAGACACTTTTTGCGTCTATCACTTACTTTTTTGCGCCTTTTTGCTGCTTGTCTTTTTGCTTAATTTGATCAACTGCATTTTCCCGTCCTTGCACATCAGATAATTTCTCATGCCCTTGGTCGGAAGCAATGCATCCGGCTCATCCTTCATACTGCAATTCCATTTCCTGACACCATTTTTGCGGTAGATCGCGCACCCCTTGGCGCTGCGGATGTAGATCTCATCGCCATACAATTCTGCCTTTGTATATTCCGAAGAAATCTCTCGTTTCAAAATCTGCTTGCCATTCAGGGAATACAGTAACATATCTGCCTTTCCCTCTGTGTCTTTTTTCACGACTGCGCCTACATAATCCCCATTGCAGTATGCGCTCAGGATCGTTTGTTTCCATTCCTTGTGCATTTTTTCTTTGGGCTTTTTCATATTTTCCCAGACGCTGAAACCTTTCTCTGAGAAAAGGCATGCGTGGTCTGCACCCAAATACCGCACCTCCGATATGACACGGTCTTTGTATTCTTTTGCCCCGACAAGACAATTCGTATTTTTGCCGACATCGGTAAAATCATAAAACGCCACACGGCTCTGCACGGTACCGCTTGTCACACATACAAAGGAAGCCACCAGACCCGTACCGTCTTCCGCCAGATCCATAGATACCGGATACCCTTCCTCTACATTTGTTGGTATTTCTACCAATAATTTGTTATTGGCATCATAAGGGTTATAGATCCGGATCACATTGGAGTCATTCTGCTCCAATAACACCGCAACCACACCCTGCTTGGATACGCAAGCTTGCAGGATCGGCTGATCCATCGTCATCTGCGTCCCACTGTCGCTGCCATTAAACACATACAGTGTCTTCCCTTCAATATCCGCCACAACTACATATTGTCCGGCAATGTCGACTTCCGGATTTTCCATATCATAGCTTCCATTCCATTGCTCTTTCCCATCTCTGGTAATCGCAGCAGCTCCGTCACGACTATAACGGAGCACCCCATTATTATAGGATAAAAATTTCATGGAATCGCTGTTCTTAATGTTTTTGGTACTGCTGACCGTATAACTATTGTACTGTCTGTTGAGCAGAAAATGAAGCGTTCCTGCCAGCACTGCAGCGATCACAACCAAACAGCCGAGTGAAATCAAAATAGCATTTCTAACTCTCTTTCTCCTCGCTATGACAGCGTATGCGTCCTGTGAACGCCCTACTAAACTTTGCATTGTATTTTACCATCCCTTTCTCTGTCTGTATCTCGCGGGACAGGATCTTTTCTCATCCGTTGTTTCAGTATACCTGATTTTTATGGTTCAGGCAACAAAATGCATTGCCCAATAAAGATTTCGTCTCCATTTTTTATCCGATTGGTGTGCAAAACACGGTCCATATAAGCAAATGAATGGTATTGTTTCCATACGATCTGGCTCAGCGTGTCCCCTTTTTTGACCACATAACTTTCCATCTGTGAAGACGGCATCGGTGTTGTTGCCGCCTGCGCTGCACCCGGTACCTGTGTCGGCACCGCTGTCCGAGCAGCTCCCACCGTTTGTGTCGGTGCTGCCGTCCGCATCGGTGTTCCCGTCTGATCAGGCGCTGTCGTCTGTGTCAATGCAGGTGTCTGTCCGGGTGCTGTCATCCCGGCAGAAGGAGATGCCTCATCTTGCTGTTTTGCAAGTGTTTTTGTATCATAGCTGCCGGAAATCGTCTGTATTGCCTCTTCCATCGCCTGAATCCTATCCATGCTCTTGAGTAGCAGATTCCCTGCGAACAAAAGAAGAACAAAAAGTGCCGCACCTAATCCCCAGGCTGCCA
>JALEPA010000092.1 GCA_022766515.1 Lachnospiraceae bacterium
AAGAAATTGATGTAATCATTCAAAAAGATGGAAAAGTAGTTCCTATTGAGGTCAAGAGTGGAAATACACGTGCAAATTCACTAAAGTCGATCATGAAAAATAACAAAGATATAAGCTATGGATATAAGTTCATAGATGGGAATGTAGGAACCAGCGAAGATGGAATAATCACATTACCGCTCTATATGATCGCTTTCTTTGATAAAGTATCAGAATAACTGTAGACAAACTTGGTGTTGGGTGTTATGCTCAGCACCAAGTTTCTTATCAAGAAGTCTTGCGTAATCTTGCTCTGCTTTTCTTAACATGAATCTTTTGCAAACACTGTCTCCGGAACAAGAGGAAGTGCTTACAAAATATTGCTATGAAATATTTGCCAGCGGAGCAGAGACAGAAGAGTTTTCCTATCGCCTAGTGATAAAGGATGGACTGAGATTAAAAAGTACGGTAAGATCTGTATTAGAAACGATGTCGTGAAATCGAGATTTGAGGAGGAGCGTGGATAGAAATGCTTTGGCTTTCCATGGCAGTATTGTCTGCCTTTTTTTCAGGGCTGACCTCAGTGTTAGCTAAATGTGGCATTAAAAAAACAGATTCGGATATAGCAACCGCACTGCGTACCATTGTCGTTTTGCTTTTTTCATGGGTCATGGTATTCATTGTCGACTCGGCAAATACGATAACAGCGATAACGCCGAAGTCTTTGATTTTTTTAATTCTATCCGGACTTGCAACTGGTTCATCCTGGATGTGCTATTTTAAGGCATTGGCAATAGGAGATGTCAATAAAGTCGTTCCGATTGACAAATCAAGTACCGTCCTTACGGTTCTTCTTGCAATCATTCTCTTCAAAGAAACCAATCATCTTGCTGTCAAACTGATCGGCACGACGCTGCTTGCCGCAGGTGTGTTTCTGATGATCGAAAAGAAGAATTCCGGTGCGAAAAACGAAAGATCCTTGTGGCTGCCGTATGCGATCGGTTCTGCCTTGTTTGCGGCACTGACATCGATCCTTGCCAAAGTAGGGATCAGCAATGTGGAGTCGAATCTCGGTACGGCAATTCGCACTAGTGTTGTATTGGCGATGGCATGGATCATCGTGTTCATGAAAGGCAAACAATCGCAAGTAAAAAACATTGACAAAACAGAGCTTGTGTTTATTGCTCTTTCCGGACTTGCCACGGGAGGTAGCTGGCTCTGCTATTATTATGCGATACAAAATGGCATCGTCAGCGTCGTTGTCCCGATCGATAAGTTGAGTATCTTGATATCGATCAGCTTTTCATACTTTGTATTCAAAGAAAAGCTCACGAAGAAGGCGTTTGCCGGTCTTTTGCTGATGGTTTGCGGTACGCTGGCAATGGCGATTTGGGCATAGAAAAATTCTGAATTTAATTTCGATATCTAATTGGGTACTGCCAGGGACAGTAAAAAAGCCACAAACACCGTCCCCATTATTTCAGACCATGAGAGGGTGGGGAAACTGATATTTATAACTTTGAATTAGGAGGCTATCGGAAATGACTGAAAGAGAAAAAATGCTAAGTGGAGAGTTGTACGATCCAACGGATAAAGAATTGGAGCAATTACGCCTGAATGCACGTAAATTAGCAAGAAAATACAATTCGACAGATGAAGATGATCAAGAAGAACAAGCACAGATATTGAGGAAATTATTGCCAGCAACAGAGGAACTTCCCTATTTACAGGCGCCTGTTTATTTTGATTACGGATGCAATACGTTCTTTGGAAAATTCAGCTCTGCTAATTTTAACTTTACATGTTTAGATGTATGTGAAATACATATAGGTGATAATGTGATGATTGGTCCAAATGTTACATTGGCAACTCCTATGCATCCATTATTACCTGAAGAACGCAATATCAGGATGAGAGAAGATGGCAGCTTTTATAATCTTGAATATGCGAAACCAATAACTATAAAAGATAATTGCTGGCTGGCATCCAATGTGGTTGTTTGCGGTGGTGTCACCATAGGAGAAGGGTGTGTAATTGGTGCAGGGAGTGTTGTAACAAAAGATATTCCGCCGTATAGTTTGGCAGTTGGAAATCCATGCCGGGTCATT
>JALEPA010000121.1 GCA_022766515.1 Lachnospiraceae bacterium
CCCGAGGCAATCAAGGTTCCCATTCCCTGTGTATATACCATCATCGTCATGGCAAAATCCATTGCCTGCTCTATCGTAATTTCTAACATATCTGCTATCTTCTCATACATATCGGTTCCATCCGAAGGATCCTGCTGCAGCTCGAAACCATTGCTTAAAAGCTGACTTCTCTCGCCCGTATAAAGGAATCGAAACAGATATGGTTTCTCTAACGCTAAATCTATAGTTCCTTTCCCTCTCTGCTCAAATGTGACAAACTCATTTTCACTGAAACCATAATAAGTCTTCTCCACATATTGCTCTGCAAAAGGAATTAATTCCTGCCGCAATCCATCCATTCCTCCAAACTGCCAGGAAATCGGTGCTGTGGAACATCCCAGTTTCTTTGCTACTGCTTTAATGTTAAGAGCTGCATACCCATCCTGAATAACAATCTCTAATGCTGTCTGCAGTATATCTTCTTTTTTGATCTTAGGGCTACTAGGCATATATTATATCTCCAATACTATAAATCAGTTTACTATAAATCCATTTATAGTATATCACATTTTGTATGTATGTCAAGCATTAACATAATCATTCATCCGATACAGCTCTATCCTAAGCACGGCATTATATCCCTCTTCAAATAATCTTTTTTATAAATCAAAGAGTATACTTCTGTATCGTATCCAATTTTTTTATAAAACTCGTTGCCACCACCAGTTAATATACTTCCATCCATTTTTTTAAATCTTTGATAATGCTTAGTCAACGCAGCTGAAGCTAATCCTCGATGTTGGTATTCCGGTATTGTACATAATGGCTCCATATATGCAAGCTTATTTTCAGGAACCCACCACATTCCGGAAAAGCATACATACTCTTCATTTTCATTTGCTATAATAACATTATATTCATATGTTGAATGTGGGGGCGGTGCCATCACATTACTCAAAACATCATTATATGACTTATGTGGGTTCCAATCTGTTTTATTATCAGGAATATTCCAATTTTCAAAGGCTCCCAGTTTCCCTTCGCTAAATCCCTTCCATGTGCATCTGGCAAGTTTTAAGGGGTCAATTTCATCCGGTTCAACAAAATGAAATCCTTCGGGGAGGTCATAATTTAATGCAGATGATGTGATATCAAGTCTATATTCCCTTTCTTTATGCCACAGTTTATATCCCCTTTTTTCTGCTGCATTAATAAGATCTTTTTGTGTCTCTAAAAACACAAATTCTTTTTTATCATTTATATCAGGAAATACTTCTATTGCATACGCAATCATTTCATCTGCCAGCTCTTCATATCCCGGACGTAAAACAAAATGTAGATTTGTTACCGGATCTTCATAAAAAACAAATCCTATCACCTCGTCCTCATTCAACCAAAAACGGCACAGATGCAAATAATCTTTATTCATCCATGCAGAAGTCAATGCATACTCAAAAAAGGGAGCTTCAATATTTTCTCTGCCTTTTTCGCTTACGGCATCATATACATCAACCATAAAATCCCATGCCATTTCTATATCTGTTAATACTTGAAATTGCTTTGTTATTATTTTTCCATAAAATCTATCCTTCTTTCTGTTTTTTCATATTATACAAACGGAAATTTCATTGAACAATTTCATCAACCACTAACATACCTCTCCGTATATAATTATGATAAATCTTCTATCGTAATTGCTGTTACTCATCTTCAAGACTTCCTTTCTCTGCTGTCTCACGAAGCCAGTTCAGGTTGTCCAAAACAAACGGGCTGTTTGCTGCGATGCTTCCAATCGTCGGGCATCCGTCCATCTGCGAACAATCAGCACAGGTATCCAGTCCATTTTTCCGAACACAATTATGTACGGGACAAAGTTTGTCGCAGAACGGTGTTTTTACACCCTCTATGCGACATCCAACGCAGTTGATCATTTCCGGTGTGATCGTTACCCCGTTGAGCTTGCTCCACAGAGTGGCGGTTTGCTCACGCAGGGCATTGTCATCTGTGATTGTTGCGATCCTGGCATCGCACTTTTCGCAGTCAAGTCCGCAACAGCCAATCAGTTGGTTTTTGTTTTTCATCGTTTCCTCCATAGTGTTTCCTATATCACAAAGAATTATTGAACTCTTTGCATAGATATAATTTCAGTTTTACTTTGTAAGAACTTTCTTACAATATTTATGTGCGCCACAATGCGGACATACTAATTTTCGCTTTGTAATTGTATGAGGTCCCATAATATATGACTTCATATTTGGAACAAATCTATTATTACATTCGGGACACTCATAAGCTCCTGCTTTTATATCAAGGACACAGGCAATTGCAATTCCTCCAACTAACACAACAAAACCTATCCCTATAAGAAGTACTCTGATCCAGTTCTCTATCTCCAACATTCCCGACAATATAAATAATGGAACTGCCGCTATAATTGTAAGTCCTGCCACCATTGCTGATAGGACAATTTTCTTTTTACTTTCCTGTGCTTCTTTGACTAAATTCAACATATTTTCCTCCGCTTTCTTTAGATAATCTTCTTCTACGCTCCCCCGTAGAGTAACATTTAAATTTACTTGTTCCGCAAGAACATTGTCCTTAACACAGGTTATTACCTGTTCATGCTAGTTATCTTTCCTGACCACAAGGCAGTAATACTGGCTTTATTATTCATTTTCATCCCTCCTTTGCGACTATCTTTGTTATCTCCTCTTTCATATCCAGAAACACATCTGCTATAAAAGGATCAAAATCCTGTCCGCTTCCATTTTCAATAATTGAAAAGCATTGTTCCAGCGGCATTGCATCTCTATAACATCTTTTAGCTGAGACTGCATCAAATACATCTGCAACAGCCATGATTCTTGCACAAAGTGGGATTTCCTTGCGCGACAATCCTTCCGGATAGCCTTTTCCGTTCCATTTTTCGTGGTGAAATCTTGCTACCTGATATGCAATCTTTTCATATTCCTCATCCCCCATAGCTTGAAATGTTTCTCTAATGATTTCTCCACCTTTTGTTGCATGAGTTTTCATAACAGCAAATTCCTCTTCTGTCAGCTTTCCGGGTTTTTGCAGAATTGCATCAGGAATGGCAATTTTCCCAACATCATGCATTGGTGCTGCCATAACGAGATCTTTAATATAATCTTCTGTGAGTTCATCCTTATATAACCCTCTGTTTTTCAGTTCCTTGGCAAGTATTTCTACATAGGTTGTGGTACGGCGTATGTGACCTCCCGTGTTACCGTCCCTGTTTTCAACAAGAGTTGCAAACCCCATTACCATCTCTTTGTT
>JALEPA010000144.1 GCA_022766515.1 Lachnospiraceae bacterium
CGCTCGAATATCCGCAATCTCCTTGATCGACAACTCACGCGCAGAAACCACTCTCTTAGCACCAAGTCTCTGCCAGAACAAATATGTCTCGTAATTCACATTATTGCTCTGCGTACTGATATGGATCTCGATCTCCGGACACACCTCTCTGGCGATCGTAAATACACCGGGATCCGAAATGATCAGGGCATCCGGTGCGATCTCCTGCAATTCCTTGAAATATTGTCTCACACCATCCAGATCTCTATTATGTGCCGTAATATTCGCCGTTACAAACACACGCTTTCCATGTGCATGTGCAAAACGGATTCCCTCCGCCATGTCCTCTTTTGAAAAATTCTTTGCCTTTGCCCGCAGTCCGTACATTTCACCGCCAATATACACGGCATCCGCACCATACAAAACAGCTACTTTCAACACTTCCAAGCTGCTCGCGGGAACTAATAGCTCCGGTTTTCCATTTTCCAACATATCTCTACCACCATTTTCTTTCTAACTTCTTCGTCCTAATGCCGCCTATGAGCGGTATCGTAAACATATTACTAAAGATACCGGCTATTGACAAGCCTTATCTTTTCACTGAGATCGCAACGCCATCTCCTACCGGAAGGATCACACTGTCCCACATCGGAGAATGTGTCAGATAATGCAGATACTCCCTCATCCTTCCATGAATCGTCCGGTCTCTTCGATTGATCGCATAACGGGATTGAATGATCTCGCCCTCCTGCAGCACATTATCGGTCACAAGCATTGCCCCTGCCGGAAGCATCTTCTCAACAGATTGCAAAAATGCCATATACTGCCCTTTTGCCGCATCCATAAAAGCAAAATCATATTGTTTGTGCTGCTCTGCAAGTTCCTGCAGCACTGCAGCAGCATCGCCTTCCAACAGCCGGATCTGGTCTTTTCTCTCGTACGATGCAAAATTTTGTTTGGCATCTCTGATCCTTGCCGGTACTTTCTCGATCGTATCGATCGTTGCCTGCTCCGACAGTTCCTCACACATGAGCATTGCAGAAAAGCCAACGGCTGTTCCGATCTCTAACACTTTCTGCGGCTTTTGCAAACGGATCAAAAAAGCAAGCAGCGACTGCATGGATCGACGGATGATCGGTACACCGTCTTCCTTTGCTTTTATCTCTGTCTCCTGCAGCTTTTCCGGCAGCTGCCAGCACAATGAATCCAGATATGTTACCAGTCTTTCCTCAACTATCATGGTCTCTCCATTCCTGCATATCATACACTGATCGTCAACAGATCAATGATCTCCTCATAAGTCATGCTTGTATTCAACACATAGCTTCCCGGCCGCAGTACGACCTCCTCAGGTTCCATCAATTTGGTCCGGGCGTAAAAGCTATAGCGGTCAACGATCAAGCCCTGCTTTTCCAACTGTCCGGCAACATCGTACATCGTACTATCCGTCTCAACCAGAAAAACCTGGTCTGTACCGGGAGCCTTTTCGACCACCACACTTCCGACCGTACGATAGCAAAAATGATAACTTGCAATGCAGAGCTGCCCAACACCGTAGATCAACAGGATCACGATCAATACATTCACGCACAATGCCAACAGATACCGTACCGAATTTAACATGATCCTTATCTGTCTGCCAAATTCCATTTGTATCACACTCCTGTTATTCTGACAAAAAGCTGATGTCTAGCTGTACTCCCTGCAAAAACTGGTTTTGCAGTTCGCGCACCATCGCAACATATTGATGCTCCGCTGCAAAAAACTCTCTTGCCAGACCATTTTCCTGCAGATCACTGAATTCCTTTTGCAGTTCATTATTCTTGGCAATAAAATCTTCGCCCTCCTGCATCTGGATCCATAGACTTCCGCGCCGAAACTCGCCAATGCGCCGATATAAGTCTGCGTCATTTTTCACTCTGGACAGCACATCACAGTATTGATTGTACTCGTTGGTACCATGCAGTTGATGCAGCAATCCATCCATACTTTTTCTCATCTCATCCATCCTATTTTCTCCTCTGTGCCTTATCCGGAAAAAACTTCCGTTTGCTCCTATGCATACTCCCTATGCATTACTGCACTTCCATGATGATTGGCAGGATCATCGGATTTCTCTTCATCTTCTTCCAGAGATAATCGCTCAAGCTGTCCTTGATCTCCGATTTGATCTTAGTCCAATCTGTCACATTGCCGTCCAGGCATCTCTCCAAAGCCGCATAAACGACTTCTCTCGCTTCGTCCATCAAATACTCGGATTCGCGTACATAGACGAAACCACGAGAGACAATATCCGGTCCGGCTAATAATTGGTTCGTGTATTTTTCCAGTGTCAGCACGATAATGATCAATCCATTTTCTGATAAGTATTGACGATCGCGCAACACAATATTCCCGACATCACCAACTCCAAGTCCGTCAACCATGATACCCTGTGCCTGTACCTTACCGATCAGCACGGCATGGTCATCACAAATATCCAGCACATCACCGGATGACAAGATCAGCGTATTTTCTTTTGGAACGCCCATCTGCATAGCCAATTCTGCATGTGCCTTCAAATGCTGGTACTCTCCATGCACCGGAATCGCATATTTTGGTTTGACCAGAGAATAGATCAATTTGATCTCTTCCTGAGAGGCATGACCGGATACATGGGTATCCTGAACAATCACTTTCGCCCCTTTCTCAGAAAGCTCATTGATGACCTTAGAAACAGACTTCTCATTACCGGGGATCGGTCTGGAACTAAAGATAACAGTATCTCCCGGCATAATCGATACCTTGCGGTGGATATTTGCTGCCATTCTGGACAATGCTGCCATCGCCTCACCCTGACTTCCGGTTGTAATAAGCACCAGTTTCTCCGGTGGATAATTGTTCATCTGCTCCATCTCGATCATGATATTTTTAGGAACATCCAAATATCCGAGTTCTGTAGCTGTCGAGATCACATTGACCATGCTTCTTCCCTCTACGACCACTTTTCTTCCATATTTTTCTGCAGAATTGATGATCTGCTGTACACGGTCTACATTGGAGGCAAAAGTTGCCACGATAATTCTTCGCTTGTCATTTTCGGCAAAGATCGTATCGAAAGTCTTTCCTACCGTCTGCTCAGACATCGTGTAGCCTGGTTTCTGTGCATTGGTACTATCTGCCATCAATGCCAGAACACCCTTCTTGCCAAGCTCACCAAAACGCTCCAGATCGATCGTCTCTCCGCTGACCGGAGTAAAGTCCACCTTAAAGTCACCTGTATGCACGATCGTACCTACCGGTGAAAAAATAGCAAGTGCTGCCGCATCAGAAATACTATGATTGGTGCGGATAAACTCTACACGAAAACATCCCAGGTTGATGGATTGTCCGTATTTTACGACTTTGCGTTTTACCGGCTTTGGAAGCACATGCTCTTTTAATTTATTTTCGATCAGACCGATCGTCAGCTTTGTTGCATATACCGGTGCATTGATCTCTTTCAAAACATAAGGAAGCGCACCGATATGATCCTCGTGACCATGTGTGATCACAAATCCCTTGACGCGATCCATGTTTTCTTTCAAATAAGAAACATCCGGAATGACCAGATCGATTCCCAGCATATCATCACTTGGAAAAGACAATCCACAGTCAACGACAATGATACTATCCTCATATTCAAAAGCGGTAATATTCATTCCGATCTCGTCCAATCCACCAAGTGGAATGATCTTCAATCCATTACCGATCTCTATTTTTTCTTCTACTTTCTTGACGGTGCGTCTCGTTGTCTTTCTGACAGGTGCCACATCTGTCGTAGTCTTTTTCGTTCTGCGAGTCGTAAGCTTTTCTGCCGGTTCATCCTCACTACGGCTGCTTCTACGCACGATCCTCTTCTTCGGTTTCATCTCCTCAGCCATCATATCCGGCTGTCTTTCCTTATCCTGTCTCATTGTTACCTACCTTTCTTTCCTAAACTATTCTTTATTTCGTTCAACTGTATTTAAGGAAATGCGCACAAAAACAAACCCTTGACAATGTAAATGTGTCAGGTGTCCTGATCAGATCACTATTGTCTCGGGTATCTTGTCCTACTCCTATACTTCAATAGAAATATCATCCAGCAATTCCGCAAAAACCTTAGAAATTGCCTCTAACTCCTGCTCGTCCTCCACAATCTCACAAACAAGTTCGCCATCATCGCTGTCCTTGGCGGTATTCTTCATGATATATGCCTGCTCTTCATCGTCCGCATCTGCAACCAGCAAATAGGTGGTGCCGGCGATCATCGTCTGCTCTATCACATAAAAAAGAACTTCCTGCCCGTCATCGTTTACAAAAACGATCTGCTCCTGTTCTGCCATAGTATTCTCTATTCCTTCCTAGGCATTGCATCCAAATATCCCTGCAGGATCAAGGACGCTGCCATCTTATCGATATACTGCTTTCTATTTTGTTTGCGTACGCCACCGCGTTCTAACAGATCATCCGCTTCTGCTGTTGTCAGCCGTTCATCCTGATAGATCACTTCCAAACCGGTCCGTCGCTCTAACATCTCCCCAAACGCTCTTGTCTTTTCGCAACGGTCTCCCTCTTCATTATTTAACTTCTTAGGTAAACCGACCACGATCTTTTCTACTTGGTATTCCTCCAGCAGCTGCTCGATCTGTGCCAAAGTCTGGCGCAGCTTTGCCGGACGATCCCGATGTATGGTTACAAGCGGCTGTGCCGTCAACAGCATTTCATCGCTCATGGCAACGCCAACCGTCTTAGAACCATAGTCCAAACCAATAATTCTCACTCTTTCACCGTTCCCTTGTCTCTTTGTTACCGTTTATCTGAAAAATTATTTTTAATATAATCTTCCAATAAAAGCTCGATCATCTCATCGCGCTCTACACGACGGATCAAACTTCTCGCCCCCTTGTGACTGGTAATATACGTAGGATCTCCAGACATAATATATCCAACGATCTGATTGACCGGATTGTAGCCCTTCTCGATCAGCGCAAGATATACCTGCTCCACCACATCTTTTACTTCTATGTCTTGATCTTTCTGTACCCTAAAATATTGTGTATTGTTAATTTTCTGCATAAAGGCACTAACCTCCATTCTCTTTTCACGTACTCTTACCTATCGTCTATAGTAATATAACATTTCCAAAATTACAAGTTTTTTATTTGTGAAATGTTACTCTCATCCAGACGAACCTCTACGATCTCATTATGTGCATCCCCTGTGATTTTCTCCACCGGAACCGCTATTTTTACATATCTGGTCGTATATCCCACATAGTATGGTTTGCCCTGGATCTCCACCTGCTCTTCGATCAGGATCTTTTCTGTCTGACCGATAAAATTTTGTTGATACTGCTGCTCCAGCTCGTTCTCAATTTCGATCAGCACATCACTTCGCGCTGATTTAACCTGCTCTGTTATCTGATCAGGCATCTGATCCGCCACCGTTCCTTTTCTTCTGGAATACTTGAATACATGGATCTGCGAAAATCCCACCTTCTTGGCAAAGTCACAAGTTGTGGCAAACTCCTCCTCGGTCTCCCCCGGAAAGCCGACAATAATATCGGTCGTGATCGCAGGATGCTCGTAATATTTTTTCAGGATCTCTACACCCTCCAGATATTCTTCACTGGTATAATGACGATTCATCCGCTGCAAGGTATGATCACAGCCGCTCTGTAAAGACAGATGAAAGTGTGGACATACTTTGTGAATCGCACACAGTCGTTTCGTGAACTCCTCGGTGATAATCCTCGGTTCCAAAGATCCCAAACGGATCCGCTCGATCCCTTCCACTTCGGCAATCGCCTCTAACAGTTCTAACAAAGGTCTTCCCTGCAATTCCAAAAACGATCCCGCCTTCCGATCATCGACTCCATAAGACGATAAATGGATTCCCGTGATGACGACTTCCTTGATCCCCTGTGCAGCAAGCTCTCCGACTTCCTGTAACACCTCTTGTACCGGCTTACTGAGCAATGGTCCGCGAACATATGGAATAATACAATAAGTACAATACTGATTGCATCCGCTCTGCACCTTCACATACGCTCTGGTATGCTCTTCCTTTCTCGCCTGCTCTGACAGATGGTCCGATGTCACTCCGGGACTTTCTCTCCAAATGTCATCCATATTTTTTTGCTGCCACGCCTCTTTTACCAGTGTCGTGATATTTTCTTTGTCTGCATTTCCGATGAACAGGTCGACACTTTCGTCTCGCTCGCCACGCGCCAGCGCAGAATCCACATAACATCCCACTGCCACAACGATCGCCTGCTCATTCTTTCCCCGCGCACGGTGAAGCATCTGTCTGGATTTACGGTCTGCAATATTCGTGACCGTACAGGTATTGATCATATAGACATCCGCTTCCTCATGAAAGGACACGATGGAATCTCCTTCCTGCATAAATCGTTGTTTCATCTTTTCCGTCTCGTAAGAATTGACCTTACAACCTAATGTTAAAAAAGCAATGCGCATATTTTCCTCCATTTTGGCATCTCTGCCGATTCCTTTCTCTCTTTCTTTTATTTTTCCCGATTCTGTCTTGACAATTTCTTCCTTTATGTCTAGTATAAAAGTGGAAAAAATAAAAAGGAGGTAACAAAACATGAAAACAGTAAAGATTTCATTGAATTCCATTGACAAAGTAAAAGCATTTGTAAACGATGTTACAAAGTTCAACACTGACTTCGATTTAGTATCTGGAAGATATGTAATCGATGCAAAATCAATCATGGGAATTTTCAGCTTGGATCTTTCCAAGGCGATTGACTTAAACATTCATGACGATGATAATATCGACGATATTCTCAAGGCATTAGCGCCTTACATCGTAGAGTAATGTTCATCATGAGTTACATAACAAATGATTCGGAGTTAGCATAGAAACTCCCTTCCAACCGGAGGGGAGTTTTTATTGTTTATAGAGAACTTTTACTTTATTTCCGGACCTCCTACCGTCTTTTTATCTTATTCATCAATCTCGATCACTTCGATCGTATCCAATGCCGTCTGTACCATCTCATCAATCTTCTCCGTCAATTTTTCTTCCGAGCGACGAATGATCTTGCAATCCGGCTTTGTCACAGGGTGTTTTGCCACAAAGATCGTACAGCAATCCTCAAACGGCTGGATCGATGTCTCATAAGTTCCGATCTTCTCAGAAATATCCACGATCTCCTGCTTATCAAATCCGATCAGTGGACGATAAACCGGCAATGTGCACACTTCGTTCGTTGCTGCCAGGCTGTGCATCGTCTGACTTGCCACCTGTCCAATGCTCTCTCCGGTGATGAGGCCAAGGCAGTCACTGTCCAGCGCCAGCTTTTCTGCAATGCGCATCATATAACGACGCATAATGATTGTCAGTTCCTCATGCGGACACTGCTCATAAATATACAACTGTATGTCCGTAAAATTGACCACATGAAGACGAATCGGTCCTACATATCTGGAGATCAATTTGGCAAGATCCACAACCTTTTGTTTGGCTCTCTCACTCGTATATGGTGGTGCATGGAAGTATACGGCATCAATATAAACGCCTCGTTTTGCGATCATATAACCGGCAACCGGACTGTCGATTCCACCGGAAAGCAGTAACATTGCCTTGCCATTCGTACCCAGAGGCATACCACACGCACCGGTATACACTTTGGAATACACATATGCCTTATCGCGGATCTCGACCCAGATATACACATCCGGATCATGCACATCAACAGACAGACCCTCAAAACGATCCAGAAGATAGCCGCCCATCTCCACACAGACATCCGGTGAGGTCAGTGGGTACTGTTTATCACTTCTTCTACATTTCACCTTGAAAGTAAAATTCTGCTTTGGATACTGCTGCTCCACGAAATCCCCTACCGCTTTCGTCAGGTTCTCCCAACTCTTATCCTCGATCACATGCACCGGACTGATACCCGATACACCAAACACTCTGCTCATCGCATCGATCGCGTCATCAAAATCAAAATCTCCGTCCGCTTCTACATAAATGCGTCCCTGCTCTCTTACAACCTGAAAAGAGCCATCGATCTTTGCCAGACGATTACGGATCTGCTGGCACAACGCATTCTCAAATTTATAACGGTTTTTTCCTTTAATTCCTATCTCTGCATATTTACATAAAAAAGCCTGCTTTGCCATAGTATTCTCCATTCCTCCTATATTTAACCTATGAAACTGCCCTATCTTCCGACAGATCAGTGTCTTACAAACTTACGCAACATCGGTAACAATTTTTGCAGCTGCTCCAGCGCATATACGATCTCTTCCTCCGTCGTGTTGACTGAGAAGCTGAAACGAAGCGTCGAATCCAGCAGTTCGTCCGGCACACCGACTGCTTTCAGCGTTCCGCTAAGCTCCGGATGATTAGATGAGCAGGCAGAACCGGAAGAAACATAGACTCCTTCCTGTGCCAACGCATGTAATAACACCTCGCTGCGCACCCCTGCAAAACCTGCACTGACAATATGGGGAGCTGTCTGCTCCAGCGTCTGATCTCCTATGCCGTGAATCGTCACACCATCCATCTGACGCAGTCCATCGATCAATACCTGTTTGCAGTGATAAAGATTGCGAATCTTCTCGTCATGATCGACAAACAGGAGGCGGATCGCCTCTCCCAGACCGGCAATTCCCGGAACATTTTCCGTGCCGGAGCGAAAACCTTTCTGCTGTCCTCCTCCAAACAGGATCGGACGGATCTTCGTTTTATCTTTGATATACAAAAAGCCTGTTCCCTTAGGTCCATGCAATTTATGTCCGCTGACTGATAACAGATCGATCCCCATTCGTTTTGGCACGATCTTATATTTTCCAAACGCCTGAATGGCATCCACATGAAAAATTGCACTTGAGTTTGTA
>JALEPA010000146.1 GCA_022766515.1 Lachnospiraceae bacterium
ATTTTCATCCTGCAATACCCGTACCTTATTTTGTTCCAACTGTTGTATCAGATCATCCCCGTCATAGCCTCGATGCTCCGGGCTGTAATAACCTTTGTCATGATTGCCAAACACAAAATATACGCCATATTTAATATTCAATTTTCCTAATGCCTCGCTGCAACGGATCATATCTTCCTTGCTCGTGTCATCATCTACATAATCACCGATGATCAACAGGACATCCGGTTTTTGCGCCTCGATCTCTTTCATATGCTTGGCAAATCCTGCGCTATGAAAAGTCGTTCCCACATGGGAATCTGCAAAAAAAGCCACCCGTAGATCTCCTACTTTTTTATCGGTAGTAATGGTGTACTCCTTTTGCCATACATGATGCGCCGCATACCAGCCACCAGCCAGATATACTGTAGTCACGATCAGTGTGACAGCACCGACATAATACCGCTGAAATGTTTTTTTGCGTATGCGCTGTGCGATCGCAAATATTCCTTCAAAAAGCAGCCAAAATATCATCAGATGAATCATTACGATAATGGCATTGATCGCCTGTATCGTGACCCACAAAATAGCCAGTAATGCCAACAACGGCACAATACTGAATACCATGCGAATCTTTTTGTTGGGGATTACTTGGACTAACATTTTTTTATAAATTCTGCTGACGAGGAAAATAAAACCGATCGCCGCCCCTAAATACATTGCTATAAACAATAACATCCAAAGCATTCCTTTTCTCCTTTGCATCTCTAGTTAGAAGTATTGTAACATAAAAATAAGCTCTTTGCCACGAAATCACACTTGTATTTGCACAAATCTTCATCCTTAGATCATGTCTCTTGAGCCTTAGATCGTGCCTCTCCCTTGACAGATCTCCACTTTCCCACTACACTATCGAATTAACTGATTCTTGTGATACATTTTTGTAAGATTCATGAGAATACTACAGACAGAGAAAGTTCGTGTGAAAATATTTTTTCACGCGCAAATTTGCACCTGCGGACCAAAGTTAGCAGGCTACGAAAAAAACATGGGGGTTTTATGAGTATTTCTTTATCCGAACATTTTACCTATAAAAAATTACTGCGATTTGTATTTCCGTCTATTGTGATGATGATATTTACTTCGATCTACAGTGTGGTGGACGGACTTTTCGTGTCCAACTTTGTGGGCAAAACGGCACTTGCCGCGATCAATCTGATCATGCCTTTTATCATGGGAATTTCTGCACTTGGCTTCATGATGGGTACCGGAGGAAGTGCTATCGTTGCCAAGACACTCGGCGAAAAGAAGCCTGAGAAAGCGAATTCTTATTTTTCTTTATTAGTATATACCACTGCGATCGGTGGCCTGATCCTGTCTTCACTGGGAATGATATTTACTCCTACGATTGCCAGACTGCTTGGCGCAGAAGGCGAATTGCTGGCAAATTGTACCGTATACGGTCGTATATCGTTTATTTCCATGACGGCATTTATGCTGCAAAATGTATTCCAAAGTTTCTTTGTGACCGCCGGAAAGCCAAAACTCGGACTGTATGTCATCATCAGTGCCGGTATTACCAACATGGTATTGGATTTTTTATTTATCACTGTCTTTCATTGGGGGATTGCAGGTGCTGCTACCGCCACAGTCTGCGGCGAATTTATCGGAGGATTGTTTCCGATCTTTTACTTTTCCCGTAACAACTCCAGCCTGTTAAAACTGGGCAAGACTAAATTTTATGGTAAAGTCCTGCTTCGTACCTGCTTAAACGGCTCATCCGAGCTGATGACAAATGTCTCCAGCTCGATCGTAAGCTCTTTATACAATCTGCAGCTTATGAAATATGCGGGAGAAAACGGAGTTGCCGCCTATGGTGCGGTGATGTATGTCAACTTTATTTTTGTTTCTATTTTCCTAGGGTACTCCATCGGCAGTGCCCCACTCGTCAGCTACCAATACGGTGCCGGAGGACACAGCGAATTAAAAAATCTGTTCCAAAAAAGTCTGCGTCTGATCGCCATCTGGGGTGTTTCCCTTGCCACGATCGCACAGATCCTTACACCGTATGTTACGAAGTTGTTCGTCGGATACGATAGCACTTTGAGTGCCATGACACAGACCGGATTCCGGATCTGCTGTCTGGTATATCTGATCAACGGATTTAATATCTTTGGATCCTCTTTCTTTACTGCCCTAAATAACGGTCCGCTATCTGCGTTGATCTCATTCCTGCGAACACTTATCTTCCAGATTGCTTCCGTCCTGGTTCTGCCATTGCTATGGGGCATTATGGGAATCTGGTGGTCGGTAAATGTCGCCGAGCTGCTTACAATATGCGTGACTGTTACCCTTCTTTTCTTGCAGCGCAAACGCTATCATTATTCTTAAACTGAACAAAGTGGGCAAGCCCACTTTGCGCGTCATCGCTAGGTTGCTTATGCAATCTTCCTCTGTGCGGTGATCGCATCCTCGCGGAGCGTTTTGCTCCTTCTCTCTATAAGCGGTAAACCTCTACACCGCCAAATGCTATTTTTCCCTGAAAGATAACGGTCGGTCCCGTTTGTGGGACACCCGTACTATGTTGTTCTTTGAATCCACCGAAGGTACTATTGGTCTGATCAACGACCTGCCATTCTGCCGGAATATAAAAGGTAACACCTGCAAAGTGTACATCCAGGTTTATGACTGCCGTGCCGGATGGAATAAAAACCTCCGCCATATTGACTTCCATACCACAAAATGTACAATCAACAAATGCACTCTTAAAATTCTCGGTCTGCACATTCTTCTTGCTTCCATTAAACAAGCCGTCTAACACAATATGCTCTCCGTCCACCTGTCCGGTATATGACTGTCCCCCTGAAGCTGTCTGCCCCTGTGTGAACTCTGCATTTGCACCGTTTGCTCCGCCATTCTGATCGTACTGCGCCCCATACTTGCGGGCTTTCTTGCGATTGCGGTAAGCAGATACCTGATCTCCAAACAACATATTCAAACCAATGGTTCCAAACAATGCCGCCAGTATCAATGACCAAGACGATATTCCTCCCAGACCTATATACTCACGGAATAAGATCGCCAACACTGCCAACGAAAACAACATTCCACCAAATTCTAACTGCAATGCTGCCTTTACAAAACCTGTCAAACACAATACACCGATCACAATGCGCACCAAGCTTACATCCGGTGTAACCCCGGCACTTCTCAAAAGAACATAGATTGCTGCCAGTATAAAGATAACACCCCAAAATAAATTGTCCTTATTCATATCCCTTTATATCCTTTCTATGATTCTGTTCGGATCGCAATATTTCCTAAATCGGCTTCTGCTTTAATGCTGCGATACGCTTCATATCCTTCGAGCTGCGTATCTTTCTGTGCCGTGTAGGAACTGTCAACACCACTGTTTCTGTCTTCTCCCACTTTAATATTTCCAAGATCTGAACTCAGATCATAGGAATACGCTGTCTGTGGTCCATCAAAATCCATAACAAAATTTCCGGCATCTACAGATACCACTACATCATAAATATGACTCTCCTTCACTTCTATATTCCCAGCATCGGCATCTGCCTTAAATTGATCCAATGTACAGTCTTTTAGTTGGATATTACCTGCATCCGCTGATACTTTTACTTTACCATTAGGAATCCCCGTTAAGTGTACATCTCCCATCGAAAAGTCAACATCCAATCGGGACTGATCATACATAGCCGTTGGGATCTGTATCTTGATACTGCCTGTTCCTCTCCAGCTTCCAAAGGAAAACCAATGAACGCCACCCGTCGAATCACTCTTAACGCTTAATTTTCCGTCCTGATAGGCAACTTTTGGTCGTTTTGCATCTTTTCCCGAAAAGCTAACTTTTGGTTCCGTAATTGAGTCAGACACTTCCAGATCCAGCTTTCCTGCTGCCCCGCTGACTGTAATCTCTTGAATCTTATCGCTTGTTGTCAGTTGATCTAGTGTTGTCTCCGCTGTCGTATCTACCCCTTCTGTTTTGTATGCCAAAAATGGAACAGAAGTAACAAAGATTATCCCGATGATGATGAGCAGGATTCCCAAAACAGTTCCCACAGAAAATCCTTTCTTCCGATACAAAGGCTGTGTCTGCCCTGCCGCCATATATGGATCAGTTCCTTGAAAACCGGCTTTTGCAGCATTTTGTACCGCTCTTGACAATTCTTTATAGCGAGCACGCACACTTCCGCCATATACAAAGAAATATACGGCAATGCCCACGATCAACAACACGCTGCTATCCATGATCTCCCGTACCAGCAAATTATCAACATATTCAGAAAACATAGAAGGTACAACGCTCACGATACACAGAAATACCCCCACACTCAGTAATGCGAATCGCTTATTTTCATCATGTTTCTGGCGTACAAGTACATAAGAGACTGCCTGCTCGTCAAGACTGATCACTGTCCGTTTGAGCCTGCCATACCGCTTATTCATTTTGGATGCAATAAGAAACAGAATAACGGCAACACCGATCAAGGCAAACATGAGTCCATCAAACGCCTCGGACAATGCACCGTCAAGTTCCCCCTGCCCCACTGCCGCAACACCAATGCTCGATGTTACCGGGCTCCATATGCAAAGCAATATCGCAAACGCCACCAAACGAGCGTGTCTGCGTCCAACGGATAGGTACTCCTGTACTTCTGCGACTCCCCATCGTTGTCCTTGATAGCCGCCTCTTCCAGCCTTTGCAGTTCCAAAAGTTCCGTTGGAATGATTCCAGCCACCGTTTCCTTCCGTCGTCCCGGTTTGCTTCGTTCCCGCCTGATTCCATCCCTGCGCGTGATCCTGCTGCCCCGTCTGAAATCCCTCTGATGCTTCTCCTGTCTGCGATGCACCATTCGTGCCATCTGCAGTGGAATTTCCCGCTGTCTCTGACCGCGCCTGTTCCTGATTCACAAAACCGTCAATCCCCAACTCCTCAGCAAGTTCATCCAGATTGCCAAATTCCGAGATGACCGTTCCCACAGCCTCTTTCTCCGACATCCCTTCCTGCATTAATTCTTCATATTTATCTTCCATCATCTCCATCAATTCCGCTTTCGCTCGCAATACCTGCGGCGTCTCCGGTAGATTCAAGAACATATTATGTAAATATTCCCTAATTGCCTCCATGCTCTACTTCATCCTTTCCTGACAATAAATTTGTCAATGACTTCCTTCGTCACTTCCCATTCCTTGCACTTTTCTTCGTAATACGCCATTCCCTCTGGCGTCACCCGGTAATAGGTCCGCCGCTTTCCATTTGTCTCATTTCCGGAAAAAGATTCGATGTATCCGTTTTTCTCCATACGAGTAAATGTCGAATACAGCGTTGTCTCTTTGATAATGTACTTTTCCTCGGAAATCGTCCGAATCTGCTTAGAAATCTCGTAGCCATACGAAGGATTCTGCTGAAGGAGATACAAAATGATCGTATCATTGTATCCGCGAATGACATCACTGCTGATCAAATTTCTTCCTCCTCTCTGTTGTACCACGACTGTCGTAGTACGCCTGTCGTAGGTAGAGCATATCATAATTACTACGACAGGTCAAGTAATATTTTACATAGACCTTTTTACAAAATAAACGCTTTCTGGTACACTTCTATCGGAAGCACTCCTTCCAATAACGGTGCACTACCTCATAATAACTGCGCATGACTTCTGCGCACAATGGAGTTTCTAGAGAACTCCTAAGATGAGCACGCTGTACTCATAACATCTCGCAATAGCGATATAAAATTGTGACTCATTACGGAATATAGAGAAAGGAACGACAGCATATTATGACAACTTTACAACAACAATTATTTGATTTACAAGACCTAAAATATCGGGATTTTCACGCCAAGCTGCTACCGGGTATAGACAAAGAAACGATCATCGGGATTCGGACACCCATTCTCCGTAAATTTGCAAAAGATTTTGCCGCGCAGGAAGAGTCCGCACAGTTTCTTCATGATCTTCCGCATCATTATTACGAAGAAAACAATCTCCATATGATGCTCGTAGCGAATATCAGAGACTTTAAGAATTGCTTGGAAGAAATCGAACGCTTTCTTCCCTATATCGATAACTGGGCAACTTGCGATCTGCCCGCGCCCAAATGTTTTGCCGATAATAAAAAAATTCTTCTCGAACATATCAAAGAGTGGATCCATTCCACCCATACTTACACCATCCGATATGGTATGGAAATGTTAATGCGTTTTTACTTGGATGAAGATTTTCGTCCGGAATATCTCAAACTTGTCACCGATACCACATCCGATGAATACTATGTCAACATGATGATCGCATGGTATCTCGCCACTGCATTGGCAAAGCAATGGGATGCGACAATTCCTTATATTGAAAAACGCATCCTCCCTGCATGGGTGCATCGTAAAACCATCCAAAAGGCAGTGGAAAGCTACCGGATCACGGACGAACAGAAATGCTATCTAAAAACATTTCGGTAGTATGAACAACAGAGCCGACATCCAGATGGTGTTCGTATAAATAAGCATCTGCAATGCGTACTTTGCCCCAGACTCCATGATTGCTGTCCAAAGATACGGTCACCATCGGTTCTGCTCCCTCCGGTCTTCCCTCACAACCAAAATCATCCTCTACAATCTCTGTGATCGTATACGCTTTTATCTCTGGGAAAAGCACTGATTGTTGTACCAAATCATGCGAGCCAATCATCTTTTCCATCCAGATCATATCATACCAACGACCAAATTTATAACCGCAATGATGAAAAGTTCCTACCGTCTCAAATCCAAGATGCCTGTGGAACTGCTCACTGTTTTTGGTCAGATATTCATCTTCCTGCTGCGGATAGCCGATGCAGGCATATACATTAAGAATCCCCATACTGCGCAGTCGATCTACCAATGCCTCATACAACCTGCGGCCCAAACCGCCTTTTCTCGCTGTATGCGCCAAATAAATCGTGAGTTCACTCGACCAATCATATGCCTCTCTTGGATTAAACGCTCCTGCATAGGCATAGCCCTGTATAATGCCATCTTCCTCAATCACCAGATACGGATACTTCTGCATCGTAGTTCCCATGCGGTGTCGAAACTCTGCTACCGTAGGCACTTCATATTCAAAGGTGATCGCTGTTTTCTCTACATAATAGCGATATATACTAACCAGCTTGAATGCATCGTCCAGCCTTGCTGTTCTTATCGTAATGTCACTCATGATAGGTCACTCCAATTCTTTTTTTCTTCAGCATATTTGCAACTCTTCTATATCACTATAGGATATATACCCATGTGGTACCGTTTTTTGATAGGCAGACTCCCGTTGCAAAATTCCCCCTATCTCTTTGTCGTCCATTTTGCCTAGCTGAGTAATAACATCCTCCAAAATTGCAATATCATCTCTACTTAAAGATGAATATTTTACAAGCGTCTCGGTGCAAAAAAAATAATCCTGTCCTTTCTCTGTGTCAATTTTCTCACAGGGAATATCTCGTAATTCTATGATTAGATCAAGAGCAATTGGTACAGTCCCCACAGGTAAAGCCTGATAGATCAGTCCGGTAATAGCATGCCCTCTTCTCTTATAAGATAAGGCATCCGTATACCATAACAATTTCATTAATTTAATATAATACAGCAAAGTAATAACATTCGATGCTGCAAAATATCGAATAACATCCACTACCTTATCCAGTGACAACGGGACATTCCCACTGTACATTAACATATCATAATATTTTATATATCTTGCTTCAATTGATTTTCTTAAATAAATATCTTCCTCTTTCCCATAAAGCCTTCTGGACACTTCAAGGTATCTCTCATATGCATTTGCCGATAAGTCTCAAAACAATCTCATCGATTCATACAATACTGACAGCCACCCGCCTGTCCCAGACAACTAGCACAGTCCTTGCAGTCAGCTAACAGTTCCTCCTTACTGATCAGATAAACACCGACCAGACTCATGATCGGATACAACTTATCCTCCTGCCATTTCACGCCAACAGTATCAGCTTCAAGAAGCGAGATCAATTTAGGAACTGCATCAATATCCATTCCGTAATATCCTGGTCCAAAAGACGGACTGCAGTATTGTTTTTGAAGGACACTATGTTTGCGTCCCAAATAGTCCTGTATCTGTTGTCTGCAGACATCCATACAGGCAGTCTGAAATACCTCCAAATAATATTTAGCAAGCAGCGACTCTCCCTCGTCTACATTGATATCCAGTGCATGAAACGCATAAATATAGCCGTTTTCCACTTGATTACGGTCAATCCGCTCTAACACATTGCATCGTATCTCCTGTCTGCCAAACTGAAATTTTCCATCCTGCACACAAGATTTATCAAAGGGCTGTAGAAGCACTTCTATCCGATACAAATATTTATGTTTTTGCAACAGATTGGTGACCGCACTTACCGCAGTAGAACGATGCTCCCTTTTCATCTCCTCTTCCATTTGATGCCATCCGGCAATCTCTGCCATCCGCTCCAAAATTTCATTCCAAAAACTGCGAATCGATAACTCCAACACTTGATCTTGTCTGCCAAGCTGATGCATGATCTCATCATACATCTCCGGTCGATGCACTACCGTACAATTACTGCAGTCCTTGATCTGCCATCCTCTCCCATCTACCAGATAAGAAGGATTCCCAAGACATTTCTCCCGCAAATATAGCGGACAATAGCAAAATAAGCAGTTAAATTTCTCCACATCTTCTACCGCATGACACGGAAAATATTCACACGCTCTGTTTTGAAAAAAACGATAACTTGCGTCCAAATTACTCTTTCCTTTCCCCTCGGTTATACCACAGGTAAAAGCTCACATTCAGCACGATTCCAACCGCTGTTGAAATTGGTGCCGCCAATCCGATCATCGTCAGACTGGCGTTCGGCTGAATACTCATAATATACGCCAATGGCAGACGCACAAACAATGTCTGCACTACTCCCTGTATCATAACCCATACTGTCTTATCATGTCCATTAAAATATCCGATCATGCTGAACAAAACAGCCGTCACTATTGTTTCCGGTGCAAAGCCACGCAAATAATCAAATCCATTCTGAACAACTTTGGCATTTGGAGAAAACAGTCCTGTTAAAAGATCTCCCTTAAAGAACACGAACAGAAATACAATGCAACCGATACCCAAACCAACGCCAATACCGGTAAACATAGACTTTTTCGCTCTTTTTTCATTGCCTGCACCGACATTTTGCGATACAAACGATGCCATAGACTGCATCAAAGAACTTGGTACTAACATCGCAAAGTTTACAACCTTACACGCCACGCCGTATCCGGAGGAAGCTTCCAAACCTAATTTATTTACAAACGCACACAATGCCAAGAAAGAAAGCTGTGTCAAACACTCCTGTAATGCCAATGGCAGGCCGATTTTTAAGGCTCGCTTACAATGTGCGTTGATATGAAAATCTTTTTTGGTAACCTTAAACGGTAAATTTCTCTTAAACAGCAATAATACCGCTAACACCACGCTGACTGCCTGCGCAAGCACTGTTGCGATCGCTGCTCCCGCCGCATCCAGACGGAAGCCTGCCACCAATACTAAGTCTCCCACAATGTTAACAACACATGCCACCGCGACAAATACCAACGGTGATCTGCTGTCTCCCAATCCACGAAAGATTGCTGCCAAAAGGTTATAGGCAACGATAAAGAAAATGCCTGCTCCGCAAATGCGAACATAACTCGTGGTCAACTGTAACGCCTCTTTGGGTGCCTGCATCAGTCTGGAAATTGGACCTGCAAAGCTAATTATAACAACAAACAGCACTGCTGATATAATGGCAAAGGCAACGATTGATCCTGCGATCAGCGCTCCAATATCTGACTGTCGTTTTTCTCCAATATATCTGGCGATCAACACGGTAATACCCATCGCAAACTGCGTGATCACAAAAGTAACCAGATTCAATACCTGACTTCCGGTCGATACCGCCGAAAGTCCCTCTGTCGTTCCAAATCTTCCAACCACAAGCAGGTCGACCGCACCATACGCCGCCTGCAAAACCAATGCTCCCAATATAGGAATCATAAATGGGATCAGTTTTCCCAATATACTTCCCTTCGTAAAATCTGTTCTTGTATCACTCAATGGTAACTCTCCTTTCACTCATCACTTGATAAAATTTGTGGATCGTCTGCATCATCACAGCAGCTTCTTCTTCCGTAATATGATCCATGTATTTTGCCAAGCGATCGTAATAATTTTTGTCGTATTTCTCGGACAATTCCTCCCCTTTAGAGGTGATTCGGATATAGGTGATCCGTCCATCTTCCTCGGATGCATATTTTTGCAAATAGCCCTTTTCTTCCATTTCCTTTACCGTTCTGGTAACCCCCGGTCTTGGGAGTTTAAGAATGTCGCTAATATCAGAGACTTTTACATGTTTCTGCTCCTGCTGTAATCCATGTATCTTATCCATATATTGAATGTAAGCAGGCTTTACGCCCTCTGGCAGCTCCGGAAGCAGTTCTCTGATCCTTTTCGCTTCATAACAAGCGTCCAACATCCGTTTTATCGTATCTGCCTTCATATTCGCTCCTTTCATAGTTTTCTTTATAATTACCTTTGTTAATTACCATCGGTAATTATATATTTAAAACAGCTATCTTGTCAATACAAAATATCCGCTTTTTAATTTATAGGATTAAGGTGTCAAAAGTTCAAACGCTCCGTGTGTTTCTTCATAGCACATACCGCATAGATCATAACAAGGCACTCCGTGATCGGCATCGCCCACCACAGCGAATCCTCCCCTGCGATCACCGGAAGGAGCAGGATCAAAATTCCACTGATCACCAAACCTCTGCCTACCGATACTACAAACGCTGCCTTTGGCTGCATGATCGCTTGAAAATAATAAGTGGAAAAAATATTAAATGGCAACAACAAAAATGAAACAGCATAAGTGCGAATAATGGCTGGTGCCATATCTAAAATCGCCTTAGTCGGGCTCATAAAAAGCCGAATATAAAAATTTGGTGCTAGAACACTACACGCTGTCCAAAAGATTCCGAATACAACAGTTGTTCCCACTGCCAAACGCAATGTCTCACGGATCCGATCTGCTCTGCCCGCGCCAAAATTATAGGAAATGATCGGCTGTGATGCCTGCCCTACGCTATAGGCACAACATTGTACAAATGTGCTGACATTAATGATCGGTCCATAAATAGCAAGTGCGTCCGATCCCAGATATTTCATAATCTGACGATTAAACAGTACTGTAAGGATTCCCATTGCTACATCAATAAAAAATGAAGAAAATCCTGTGACAACAATCTCATATAACTTATGAAATATATGGCTTGTTTTCACCAAACGGAGTGTATTTTTGCGGCTCAAAAAATGTGTCATCATGACTAAGAAGGAGATCACAGAACCGATAGCGGTCGCAAGTCCCGCACCACGAATTCCCATATCACAGGTAAAGACGAAGAAGTAATCTCCAAATATATTAAATGCTCCCCCAACAATACGCCGCCTGTGGCAAGCCCCGGATTGCCGTCATTTCGCAAAAATGCTGCCAGCATTTGATTAAATAAAAACATAGGAAACACAAATTTGACCGGCTGCATATATCTCTGTGCCAACGCCAGCAACGCGTCATCCGCACCAAAAAAAGTCAGTATCGGGCGTTCCAAAGCAACCACACCGATCCATGCCACAATCGATAGGATCACCGAACCCAAAACAGCCACTGTAAAATATTCATTCTCATGCCCTTTATCACTGCCTCCGCGTTTTGTACTGAAAATGACACTTCCACCAATTCCCATCAGCAACCCCAGACTGTATATAATATTCCAGATTGGTGCAACAACTGCCAGTGCCGCCGTTCCATCCGGTCCTTGGTATTGTCCCACCATTGCCATATCTACGATGGAGTACACCGATGTGATCATTGCACTGCCAAAAGCTGCCGCAAGATATTTGAAATATAGCGTTTTCGTATTTCCATTCTGAAAGTCCATTATCTATTCCTCCCTTTCTTCTCTATAATTCCATTAAAAAAGCCGGATAAGATACAGACATTTCAGTCTGCGCCTTATCCGGCTGTTGTTTCTCCGAACAACCCGCCCTCCGAGCGATTGTATGGGATTGTAACATAAATTTTTTGCTATGTCAATTTTGCATTATAGCATCTGTGTATACTACCATCGTTACAAACCACAACTTTTATCCATAAGTTTATTCCAAAGCATTTATCATTACATAATTATAGTTTTGCGATATTTTGATTGATATTATAACATATGTGCGCTATAATAATATTGGTGCTACCCTATTCGGTAGGCGGTTAGCCTTCTCCACAGGAGTTATAGCCTTGTGTTTACATAGAAATCCTATTAGGAAATCTTACGAGGAGGTTTTGTGCTTATGCTTACAACGGATATATTTATAGCCATTATCAGCTTATGTATCACTTGCTTTGCTCTTGGTTATACCGTTGGTTCTAAGAGCAGTGATTAAACACAAAAATGACCGCCAATCCCTGATAAATTATGGCAGTCATTTTTGACCAAAAACATCAGGCTAACCGTCTATCGGTAGCACCTTTTCTATCAGTATACTAACATTTAACTTCTCATATGTCAAATATATCTTCTGCTTTTTTATTCTTGATTAGTTTACATCCTTCTTTTTCATTCTTCTGTAAAACAACCAGCCACACAAGCCTGCAAAAATAACTGTTACCACAATAAGGACTGGAAATACCGGAATTGCACAAACGCTTGCTCTTATCAGCTTGAGCCCCTGATAAAGCGTGTATACACCAAATACTGAGAAGATGGCAACGGCAAGTGTATTCAGCAATCCATCCGGTGTCTTGCTCTTTAATAAATATCCAACCAACATTCCAAGGATATCTGCTGCAAAAAGTCCCAAAGAACAGCCGATCCATACGATAAGCGCTGCACCCATACCTTCATTAGCACCAAAAGTAATGGCAGTAAGTTGTGTCTTGTCCCCAAGCTCTGCTACGAAAAATGTACAAAATACTGCAAGTGGTGCAAACTTAATCTTTGATTTGCCGCTTTCTTCCTCTTCTTCCTCGTCCCCGGCGATCGTTGACGCTGCAAAATAAAGAAAAGCAAGTGCTGCGATCATTTTAATGAGCCATTCCGGAATAAATTCACTAACTAATCCACCTGCAAGAACGGCAAGTCCGTTTAGCACAAAAATAGCGATAGCCGTTCCGAATATAATGTCTCGTAACTTGTACTTAGAGGTAAGAGCGATCAGCATAAGCTGCGTTTTATCTCCCATCTCGGCTATAAATTCTGTGAAAAAAACTTTTAAAAGTAATATCATTTGTCTTATCCCTCGTTTATCTTATGATGTTAACTCAAAAATTAAGCTTCCCCTGTCATCATCTTATTACAATATACACCGCATAAGCTGCGTAAAATGCGACCATGCAGAAACCTTCGATCTTTCCAATTTTCTTTTTGGTCCCTGCAAATATCCATACGCACACGGTAAACACGATAAGCACGCACAGATCAATAACATTCTCTTTAATTATGCTAATCGGACTAATTGCAGATGCAATACCAAGCACCATCAGTATATTAAATACATTGGATCCAATCGCATTACCAAGTGCCATATCAACTTCGTTCTTTCTGGCTGCAACAATAGAAGTTACCAGTTCCGGAAGCGATGTTCCTATCGACACGATCGTAAGCCCGATAAGCGTCTGGCTCATTCCGAGATCGCTTGCGATCCTTGATGCGGCATCTACGGTAACATCTCCGCCAATTGCGATCGCGATTGCTCCACCTACAATAAACAAAATACTTGCCGGAACAGATACAAGCTTAATGTCCTCGTCAGATCCGCCTTCAATCTCAACCTTCTTACCTTCTCTGCTTGCCTTTAATGCGATCTTAATCATGTAGACAATATATCCAGCAAAGAAAACAATTAAAATTACACCATCAAAGTGTCCCAGCGTCATACCCGATTTGTCACCAAACCCGATAACACCTAACAGCATCAAGAGCCCGGCACAGATCAGCGAAAATGGAATATCTCTCGTTATGGTTTCTTTTGCAACATTTACTGTGGCTAACATTGCGCACACGCCGATAACAACCATCAAATTAAAGATATTGGAACCGACTACATTACTGACCGCAAGTTCATTGTTGCCTGTAAGGGAAGCCGATACACTGACCGCCGTCTCCGGAAGTGATGTTCCCATTGCTACAATCGTAAGTCCAATAATGATAGACGGCACATGCAGTCTCTTTGCTACACTTGAACTTCCCTCCACGAATAGATCTGCACCTTTGATCAACAATGTAAAACCTATTACAAGGAACAAAAGCACAAGAACAAATGGGGCGTCATTAATCAATTTTTCCATATTTTTCTCCTTTTTCTCTTTCCCAAGGCAGTGTTGTCAGCCAAAGTCTATGTCGGAACAAAAGAGCAAGCCAGTGTTTTTCTCTACAAGAATTGCTAAGGCAATTCTTGGTGGCATAACACCACATTTCGAGCGATTTCCTATTAAGGAACAAAAAAGCAAAGCCAGTGCATTGCTTTTGTCACGCTACATAACAGCAATTTCCTATAAAGTTAAAAAGACTCATGTATATCAATTATCCACCTGCACTTTCTGCACAAGCAGTTAATCGATATACATGAGTCTCATTATTTAAGATTTGCCAGATTATACTCTTAGTTTATAATCAGAATGTTGACAAATCACACTTTCGCGCCAACTACTCCCTCATGGAATATTAAGTTACTTGATAAATAATATCAAATGAAGGCGCCTATGTCAACATCAATTTCACGACTGATAACTTCTCCTCTTTTCAATGCGATCTCATATTTATTTACAATTATACGAAAAATATACTCGTCCTTGCTCTTGCGTGGCACCGATTTTATCATAAAAATGAATTGACGGTGTATTCCAGTCCAGACAGCTCCATTCCATTTTTGAATACCCATCTTGCTTAACAAATTCTTCTATTTTGGAAAAGAACTTTCTTCCTAACCCACAATGACGATATTTCTCATTTAAAAGCACATCTTCCAAGTGAACCCCTGCTTCTGCCGCAAACGATCCAAATATAGGATAGTAAATAGCATACCCGATGATCTCCTCATTATATTCCGCGATCAATACTGTTGCTATTTTCTTCTCAAAAATCCAGTAACACAGATCTTCCTGGGAAGCTGTCATATCTTGAGGTCTTTTCTCGTATGTTGCCAAACCTTTTATCAGTGTTTGTATCTCTGCTATATCATTTTTCGCTGCTTTTCTTACGATAAATTTTTCGCTCATAATCTGTTCTCCTTTACTTGTTGATATAATACGAACCATCATGACAGCTCCTTTGCAATTCAGAATCCACCATAATGTTTTAAGGTTTCTGCTGCAATTTCAGATCCGACATTCATTGCCTTTTTAATATCATTTTCAAGCATATATGAACAAACAAAGCCGGCGTGATAACTGTCGCCGCATCCTGTGGTATCTATTATGCTTTCAACTTTTACAGCCTGCACTCTGTATTCCTGTCCATTAAAGTATGTAACGCTTCCATGTTCTGCAAGTGACACATTGAACAGGCAGCTGTATTCATTCGATAACCCCTTAAACATCGGTAGAAGTTCTTCCGATCCGCTTATCATAAAGAAATCAACATACGGGGCAAAGCGTTCCATATCAGCAAAATCTCTATATACATCAAAATCCACCACAAGCTTAAAGCCATGTGTTTTTTTCAGTTCGATTACCTGTGAAAGACATGAGGCCCAAAAATGAACAAAAACCACATCAGATTCTGATAAGATTTTGATTTCGTTATCATTCAGCACGATGTTATCGAGAATATTACCATTCCACGAATCATCTTTATAATACCTATCGCCTGATTCCGTAAGATACGTCATATTATTTGCAGTCTGATGCCTTTCATCAATCCGTATATGTTTTTTATCAATAGCAAATTTTGCTATTGAATCCATTATCACTTCTGCATATTTATCTTTTCCGATAACACCAAGAAGCGTAACGTCTATATTCGTAAAACGTGAAGCATGAACGGCAAAATTTAACGCTTCTCCGCCCGGTCTGATCATTTCAATCCCATCAAAAACATCTACACATATACATGGAAGTGCAGTCAGCTTGATTTTATTCATCGCGTCACCTCGGTCATCTTGATTTTATTCATCGCGTCACCTTATGAAATAATAATTTTCTTAATAAACTCAATAACGATCTCAATGCCCAATTTCGCTGCCTTCTGGGCAAACTGAGCATAATCCATTGCTCCGCCCTCACCATCGGAGATTGAACGAAGTACGGTAAATGGGACATGGTTCATATAACAAACATGACCAATGCTGCCACCTTCCATCTCTGCTGCGATCGCATCAAACCGCTGATGAATCTTCTCTTTTTGCTGTTCGCCCTGCATAAACAGATCTCCGGTCGCGATAGTTCCTACTTTGTAATGAATTCCTTTTTCTCCGATACATTGTTCCATCAATGCTGTCATCTTCTCATCACTCGGAATATAAATCTGGTTGATTCCGGAAAGCAAACCAATATCATCTCCCAAAGCAGAAGTATTCATATCATGCTGTACCACCTGACTTGCTAACGCAACATCCATCACGCCCAATCCCTTGCACAGCGTTCCGGCAACACCAATATTGACAACCATATCCACCTGATATTTTAATATCATGGCTTCCGTGCAGATTGCCGCAAACACTTTTCCCACGCCGGACACTGCAGCAACTACCTCTACCTCTCCAATGTTACCTTTTACAAATTGAACACTGCTGATTTCCTCTGTTGTACTATTTTCCAGTGACTTCTTCAGATTGTCGATCTCAATCTGCATGGCACCGATCACACCTATTCTCATCGTATATTCCTTTCTTAATTTGCAAGCTTACAGGCACTTTATTACTTTGTCGCAAGCGCAAATTTACCGTATTTATTTTGTTGGATATGAAAATTCCATGTTGGTCTGTTTTTCCAAAACAGCAAGATAAGTTCTGCACTCTTCCTTTGCGATCTCAAGATCAAGGTTCTCATAATGACCACACTCTGCCGCAGATGCTCCAAATACCTCTCCTTCATGAGCAATGATCTGAGCCAGCACCTCTTTCGTGATCTGAAAAACTTTCTTAGATTCTACATCTCTGACCAGCAGATAAAATCCGGTCTGACATCCCATCGGTCCAAAGTAAATAACCGAATCTGCAATCTCCGAATTGCGAATATAGGTTGCAAACATATGCTCTACAGAATGCATATCCGCATTGCTCATATAATCTCCTTTGTTAGGTCTTCTCGTTCTAAGATCATAGGTTGTAATATCTCCATCTTTTCTGGAAATGTAAAAGCCCGGAACTAATACATCATGATCTATCGTAAAACTTGTTATTCTCTCCATAATAATTCACCATTCCTTTCTTGTTAGTCCAAATCAAAACATTTATAGCATACCATTTTTTGTCTTTTTTTACAATCTAAACGGTGCTTTTCCTACAAAAGAAGTATGAATTTTTCTGCTGCCAAGTATCTTATTTGTTGCTAAAATAGTTTTTCAGCTTCCAAAAATTATTTATTTTATCAACCTTACTATCCTCCAAAAAATAAATTCTCCCCTCCGATTCCGCAATTTCACCGACAGATTCGACATCCTGTTCCGAATCATTCTGATATATGATCCTTTCATTGGATGGTATCGCAACGATCTCTTCGCCAATATCATCCGAATAAATGCTATGATCCTTATCGGTCAAGTAAATTTCTTTCCCTTTTTTCATGCCACCGGATATATTATAGGTCACTTTAATCTTAACAAGATTCACGCTTTGGTAGGTGTTATCCTCTATCGTCTTTATAAAAATTTCCTTGCAATCCATCACTTCGCCAATGCAGGCTCTCGTCTTAAAAAGCTTCATAAAATCAGTCCCCTGAGGCGTATAATCCACCGTTCCCGGTCCTATCGTATTAGCACCCAACTCCTCTGCCTCTGCTTCAGTAACATAGTGCTGCGTTGTGTCAGAATAAAATTTTACTGTTTTATATTTAGACATCAAATAAATCGTTGCGCCACCTATAATAAATAAAAATATAACTGCGACCAGTAACATGATCGTCCTTTTCTTCCAATGCATTTTTTCATCCCCTCTGTATTAGCTATCTATATGTTTCATTTTGAATCCTGCAAAGCAATTTTTCCAAAATTATATTACCATATTCTTTTCAAAAACCGCCATCTATTTAACGCATATTTTCCAATCGTTACTATCGCTGGTTCTGTTGCAAATATCCGGATCAGCTGTCCCGGAAACAAGAAAAAAATTCCTGTCGCCACTTCCATAATACTGACGGAAAACAGTACGGACCACTTTAAGATTGCCCTATTCCTGCGATAATCCCCAACTCCATAATGATAGCTGAATAACGGTAACAGCACCTGTTGAAATCCAAGCAGCGGAATAAAGAAAAACGACTGTATCTTATAATAAATTCCTAATACCGTAACCGCATCTTCTGTAAAAATATTCAGTATCATATTTAGCCCTACGATATAAAGTGTATACAACGATTGCGTTACAATCGCCCCCATGCCATTTGCATATATTTGTTTCCCTATATCCAACTTTAATTGTCCACTTAAAGAATATTTTTGCACTACCGTAAATAAAGTAATAAACATTGCCACCCATTGCCCGATCACGGTAGCTATCGCTGCACCGGTAATTCCAAGAGACGGGATGTTCCCCATTCCAAAAATCAAAATAACATCCAGCAAAATATTGACAACCGATCCTGTAATCTGCGCAATCATGGGAACGATCATGTTTCCCCTTGCCTGAAGGATCTTGGTACAAATAGATAAGGTCAAAATAAGACTTTATCAACAGATTTCCAACCAAGGCAAATAGTACGAAATGAATCATGTTAATGAGTAATCCACTTTTTATAATATCATGCTGTGTCTCCTTCTCTCCTCTTCCATCAAGTCGGGAAATCAAAATATTCACGCCTGCTCCTGTTCCGGTGGCAAGTGCCGTAATAAGTAACTGTACCGGATATATGATGGATAAGGCGGTCAGTCCCTCTGTGGAATACTTTGCCACAAAAAACTATCTGCAATATTGTAGATCGACTGAATAAGAAGTGCCAGCATAACCGGTGGTGACATTTTCAAAAGCAATCTGGGAATTGTTGTATTCTCTATATCCATAGTAAAAAACCTCCTGAATCATCTTCAGAAGGTATCTTAAACCGTGTAGTAACTCCACAGTCAATAGTCTTTTCCCATTATTTTGAAACCAAATGAACTTTTATCTCACAATAATAATGGTATATATATTTGAATAGCTGAAATCCCGCCTCTTCCGCAAAAACGGCATCCGTCGTATATTGATGTTCCTTCATCCAATCAAGCAAAACAGAAAAATCTACCCTTTCATTTTTGATCGGTATCGTACAAACTGCATAATCACCACCGGGAAGTGTATATAAATGTTCCGGATTTATCTCACTATAATCCCCATCCGGCAGCTTAATATACTCTCTGTATTTCATTAATTCATTGTGTAAAAAATTCTCCGTCTGAAGAAAATAACCATATTTTCTACGAACAAAATTTGTTGTCTGAAATTCCTGATGCAAAACATCCTGAAGATTTGCGTGATAGGAAGAATCTTTTCGTTTTTGATTTCCCACGATCACGGTTTCAGGTTTCAAATTTTGGATCCGCACTTCACCATCCGGTATCTGCGATTTAATATGCTCATTTTCATCGTAATACCAGGCAATATCATCTGCCACCTGCTTATAATATTGACTAAGGCGCAAAGCCTCATTGCGATATTCCATAAGCAGTTGTACTACCTTTTCGTTGTCCTTTGATGTGATAATTTCCTTTACCTTTTCCAAGGGTATTTTTAGGT
>JALEPA010000169.1 GCA_022766515.1 Lachnospiraceae bacterium
GTGACAGCGTCAGCAGACATCATTGCACGATACATTACGACAGTCGTAGAAACATTTTCCTGGTAAAAGATGTTTCGGCAAACGGAACTTTTACCGCGCGCGGTCTGGTAGGAAGAGGACGCGTAGCGGAGGTGGCACCGGGCGAACGGATCTATCTGGTGTCTAACAAATATGAATTATATTTGGAAGTGAAATAGAGGCATGGAAAAGAAGGGGATGAAGTGGCAGATCGTATTGGCTGCTTTGCTGCTCTTGCTGCAGAGTGCTGTGCTTTTTCTGCCTAGAATGGAAGTGAGTGGAGATCGTTACCTGTCGGTGGCGATGGATGCCAACAAAAAGGCGGAGGAACTTTCGGCCGGACAGGCGGAACGAGCAGGTGCTTATACGGTCACCAATCAGTACGAACGAGGAACATCCAAAAGAGAGAAAAAGGCAAAGGAATATCAGGAGCAGATCGATCAACAGCTGGCAGGAAAAGCACATTGGATGAACGGATGGCAGCTTGCTACATGGGCATTGACCACGAGGTCAGGATTTGAGTATCCGGGAATCCGGTTTCAGGAGGGAAAATACCTGACATCAGAAGAGGTCCAAGAGTCTGTTGTTTGGATGGCGATATGCATGTTGGGTCCAACGGTATTTAGCGTGCTTACCTTGTTATTGATGCTGATACGCAGAAGAACACCAAGGCTTTTGCTGCTGTTGAATGGATTATTGACGATTGCAGCAGAATGGTATTTTATGAAAATTGTGCCGGAGCAGATCTGGAATATGTTAAGTGGTGTGGTCAGTTCTTTTGAGTTGATCGGGGAGGGGATTCTACAGATCCCTGATGTTGGTGCTTATACGATAACTACTGCATTTTGGCATTTTGCAGGAATTGGTCTGTTTGCACATGTGGCTGCGGGAATATTGCTCGTGTTATGCAGCCTCGCGTTCTTTACTATATGGAAACCGGAAAAAGAGTTGGTCGAGATCGAACAGATCCACCGAGGTGATTTTGAGCCGGAAGTGGTTCGTCGTTGGGAAGTATTTCCAATGATGCCAATGCCGGATGAGGATGATCGCAAGTCCGATGTTAAGAGATAAAAAGAAAAAACCTTGTTCTTAGGAAGAATTTCCAAGTATCAGAGATTACTCTGTTTTTGGATTGCTTCCTAGGAGCAAGGTTTTTTATCGTTTCAAGCCACAGATTAAAAAATGCAGCTTGAGATCTACAAATTAAGATAAATAGTTAGAATAGTCAGATGCAGTTGTCACACCGTTCTTCCAATCAGTCATCTTGTCTCTTGTTGCGTCTAATGTTTTCTGGCAAATTTCTGGAAGATCTTCTCCCCAGGCCTTTGTTGCTTGTTTGTAACCTTTTTCGATAGCAGCCATCATTTCATCTGCCTTATCAGTATCTCCGCCGGCCAAGGCAATCGCCATGCTTACCAGACGGTCAGATGTCTGATTGACACCCCAGTAGCCATCTTCTGCGATGGAATCCTGTGCCTCTTTGATCGATTCAGGATCTGCTAATTTGGCAGCCTCACGCATGGTTGCGGCAAGGTTGTTACCGTTTGCAAGATCAAAAATGCTTCCCTGTTTCTGCAATAACTTTGTTACCAGGCTCTGCATAGATGCAATGCGGGCCTCCTGATCTGCTTTTAATTTAGAAACGATAGCGTCTTTGTTGTAGATCTGGTTTGTAGACTCTTTTTTGGTCTGCTCACTCTTTTCATAGACAACAGAAGATTTTGTGATATCCGTTGTTTCCTTTGTCGTTGTTTCGGCCTGCTTCTTGCTGGCTGTAGTGTTTGTATAAGTTGATGTTACTTGATTGTTTACTGAAATATCCATGTGGAACCTCCTTTTTCTTTGTGTCAGCTGCACTTCCGTGTGCCGCCAAATGCCCTATCTTTGTATTTAGTATTTCGGCACGCTGGTCCAAAAAGATTAGCGTGTTTTGCAAAGAATCATCGTCTAATGGATCAGTGTGTTTTGCAAAGAATCACCTCATAATCCGGATATTGTGCCTTTGCCTTGCGATACGCCATCTCTGCCTGAATAGGATCTTGGTACAGACCATAGGTTGTTGGACCGCTTCCGCTCATCAAAACGCCCACTGCCTGCCACTCTGTGAGGTGGTCCTTGATCTCCTGCAGCACCGGATAAGCAGGAATCGTGACAGATTCCAATACATTGCTCAAATTGTGTGCTACGCTGGCTGCGTCATGATGCTGCAATGCCTGTATGACCGTTTGTGTGTCAGGATGGGAAGTCAGATGCTCCAGATCCAAACTCTGATAGACCCAGGCAGTGCTGACGGCAATATCCGGTTTGATCAACAGGGTATAAAGTGTTGGCAAAGGTGGTAAAGGTGTCAAAATCTCGCCAATGCCTTCTGACAGCATCGTTCCCTTTTTGATGCAAAAAGGAACATCTGCTCCCAGTGTAACCCCGATCTCGCACAGTTCATCCTGTGAGAGTCCCAGCTCGTAAAGTTCATTGATACCGATCAAGGTGGCGGCGCAATCGCTGCTTCCTCCGGCAAGCCCTGCAGCAGCAGGGATTTGTTTATCCAGATAAATGTCCATTCCACCCGGCAGATCAAACTTTTTTTTCAGCAAAGCTGCAGCGCGGTAAACCAGATTTTTCTCGACCGGACATCCATCCGGGAGTTCCTTATTCATGGAAAAGGTGATAGTTTCGTCAGCATCCTTTTTTGTAATGGAAATCTCATCGCATAAGTCGATCGTCTGCATGATCATTTGCAGATCATGATAGCCATTCGGACGGCGGCCAAGGACATCCAGCGTCAGATTGATCTTAGCAGGAGCCTGTATCGTCAAAGTTGTCGTATCTTTATTCATAAAACCTCATTTCCGGGCGGTAGTGTTTTTGTAGGAAATATCTAGGATCTCTTGCAATATTTCCCTGCTGTCGCCGCACCTATGAAAAAGCTGTGAGAAACGCATAAATGTTCCACAGCCTGCATTACACTTCTTAATCACCAAGTATAAACGATTCTGATCGTTTAGGCAAACGAGAAGTCTGTGAAAATCGTGTGGTATGACTGGAAATTTTTTTTGTTTATGCTATACTATGTAAGTTGTAACAAAAGAGAGCCAAAATTATTGGACATGAATAATGGCGGTTTGGGGTAAATTAAGAGGAAACGATAGAAAAAATACGGTGAAATAGATATGAAAAAAAATAGAAAATGGATTGGCGGCGTTGTGATCGTCGTTGTTGCAGGTGTGATCGGCTGGCGAGCATTGTCCGGAAATCAGACGGACAAGCAGAAAAAAGATACTACTTCTTCGGGGTATGAATATTATTATAATGATGATAATCAGCCGGAGGACAAAGTGGGAACAGCATCAGCATCGCCAAAAGCAACGGCAGCACCTTTGATCGAGGTAGATACCGATCCGGAAAGCATTACGGTCCTGGTCAATCGAGAGTATTTGCTGCCGGAGGAATATGTACCGGCAGATCTGGTTGTACCGGATGTTACTTTTAGCTTTTATGGAACTTACGAGAAAAGTTATATGCGTGAGGCGGCAGCATCTGCTTTGGAAAAATTGTTTGCAGGCGCAAAAGAGCAGGGAATCTCTTTGAAGGGGGTTTCGGCATACCGTTCTTACAGCAGACAGAAAGAAATTTACAATCGTAATGTCAATACAAAGGGCAAAAAGAAAGCAAATCAGGTATCTGCGCTGCCTGGCAGCAGTGAGCATCAGACCGGACTGACGATCGATGTATCGGCAAGTTCTGTAGGATGTTCGTTGGAGGAATCCTTTGGTGATACGAATGAGGGAAAATGGCTTGCTAAGAATTGTTATAAGTATGGATTTATTATCCGTTATCCTAAGGGAAAAGAAGCTATTACCGGGTATTCGTATGAGCCTTGGCACATTCGCTATGTAGGGAAAAATCTGGCAAAGCGTTTATATAAGAAGAAACTTACATTGGAGGAGTATTATCAGACGACAACGGTTGATAATAAGGTGAAGCCGGATCAGCAGGTCAAGGATACCGATGTTAACGCACCGGATGATGCACAGATGACATCCGCACCAACACCAAACCCTTCTTATAAGGCAAAGCCGAAAAAGACAATGACTCCGGAGCCATCGCCAACGAAAACACCGAAGGCAACGAAGAAACCAACCAAGACACCAACCAAGACACCAAAGCCGCAGAAGACGAAGAAGCCAAAGGTGACAAAAGCTCCGGTGAAGACGCCGAAGCCGGTCGTGATCAAGACACCGGAAGCAGCTACTAAGGCACCGGAAAAGACACCGGAGCCAACCAAGGCACCGGAGAATGGTGACGACACTCCGACAGACGGAAATGAGTGATCATTTCACGGGAAGAAAACATTGACGCAGATCCACAAATGCACGAACCCGCCACAGCAGTGGCAGAATGAGAGGAATTATGAGAACAATATTGGTCGCAATTTTTTTGATACTATACACGATCATCAGCCTGCCAATGTATTTGGTAGCGTTCCTTGCGGGAAAGATCGATCCGGCAAAAAAAGTGGTCATAGCGCAGGTGTTTGTAGCGTGGGGACTGCGTTGCATTTTATTTATATCGGGTGTAAAGGTGACCGTTAAGGGAAAAGAAAATATTCCGGCTGACAACAATGCGTTGTTTGTGTTTAATCACCGAAGCTTTTTCGATATTATCGTAGGTTATGCGACCGCACCGATCCCAACGGCGTTTGTGTCCAAAAAGGAATTGGAGCATGTTCCCATGATCTCTTGGTGGATGCGTTTCCTGAATTGCCTGTTTTTGGATCGTGATGACATTCGTCAAGGCATGAAAACAATTCTCACGGGAATTGAACTGATGAAAAACGGAACCAACATTTTTATTGCCCCAGAGGGAACGAGAAATACCGGGGAGGAGCTTCTTCCTTTCCATGAGGCGAGTTTTAAGTTGGCGGATAAATCAAAGAAACCGATTATTCCGGTTGCCATGAGTAATATGGATGAGGTATGGGAAAAACATATGCCTTGGGTTCGTAAGACACATGTCATTATTGAATATTGTGAGCCGATTGATATGCAGCAGATGGAACGGGCAGAGAAAAAGAAGATTGGCGAGACTGTGCGTGGTATTTTGGCAGAGAAAATTGCACAAAATGCGAAAGAACTGTAAGTGCGGATCACAATATAATAAGCCACCGAAATTGTTGAGATTTCGGTGGCTTTACTATTTTTTATAGGAAATTGCTCGAAATGTAGCGGGGTACTACCAAGAATTGTTTTTGCACTTTTTTATTTTGTTTTACTTTGCAGTACATATCCTCGGAAGTATTTTCCGCCTTTATGATAAGAAGTGCGATACCAAGTCTTGCCTCCGGATTTCTTTGTTCCAAGGATCAGGATCTGTGTGTTTTTAGGGATCTTTACCACTGTTTTTGCAGAGGACTTCGCGGTAGCCTTCAATGTTACCTTTGCCTTAGTCGTGCAATATTTACGAAGCTTCAGTCCCTTGAAACTCTTCACATAGCCTTCGTAGACTTTATTGCCCTTCTTATACTGTACATGATAGAATTTCTTCTTATTATTCAATACCGTTTTTCCAAGATAGACAGTCGTAGCACCGCCCGGAATAGTCACTCTTTTGCCGGATGATGCGGAAGGTTTCTTCAACATCTTGAGATTTTTTGGAGCTTCAAAAGCTTTTCCGGCAGGGCTGGTGGCCGCAGTCACCTTGAGGTAGCTTCCATAGTAGGTCTTACCATCTACGACACGGTAAGGGCGTACTTTGTAATAATATTCGCGGTCTGCCGACAGCTTGGTGTTTGTCCATTTTAATGTCGATTTCGATGTGATCGTTTTTACCTTCTTGTAACTTCCGTTATAAGTGTTCGTGCGGTAAATCTGGTAACCGTTGGCGTTGCCGGAGCGTTTCCATGTCAGAGTGATCTTTTTAGTGCCGCCTGTTGCAGTGAGCTTTGTGATGTTTTTTGGCTTGCGGTCTTCAAAATTGACTTTGTCTACATCGGATGCAGAGTACCAAAAATTACAGTCGACTTTTGTAGAGATTCCTGCAACCGAACCCTTGCTGGAATACTGCCAAATATCGTATTTGCCGGTATATTTTGTCTTAGTCGTATAATTGGCAAGCCAGATCGGATAATCCTGCTCCAATGTCGTTCCATCGATCAGCGTTTTGAGATCGCTGGAGTTGGCATAGATCATAGGTGTATATCCTGCAGCGGAGATCGCATCGCAGAAAGCGCGGCAGTTGGCAGTTGCAGCTGCTTTGGAAATACCAGCTTTCGGACTGACAAGCTGTCCCGCAGCGTTGTATTGGTATTCATAATCGAATGCGATCGGCAGGGAGATCGTATAGTTCTTTGCCTGTTCGATACAGTAAGCTGCCTCTTCTTTGGCTTCTGTCTCTGTTTTTGCCTCGGTGAAGAAATACAATCCGACAGCGATACCGGCAGCCGTTGCTCCTTTTATGTAAGTCTCAAATTTTGGATCTGCTGCGATTTTACCTGAGCCGTAACCTCGGTAACCGACGCGGATAAATGCATAGTGTACGCCGTCTGCAGCCGCTTTTGCCCAGTCAATCGTACCATTGTGATAAGAAACATCAATGCCGTGATATACTTTCTTTCCAATAAATACGCTGGAATGTGTATATTTGGATGTAGTAAAAGGGCTGGTGCCGACCAGAGTAGAGCTGGTCAGGGCATCCGGGTCTTTAAATGGTGTGGTCGTTGGCTTAGGCGTGGGCGATGCCGTTGCGGCAGCTGTGGCACTGGCAGAAGGAGCCGGTGTCTCGTTCGTAGTATCTGCCTTTGTTGGGACTGCGGCAAAGAGCGAAGTCGCACAAAGGGACAGAGACAATAGCGTGCAAAGTAATCTTTTTTTCATAAGTCTCCCCATTTCTTTTTTCATTCTTAATTTGTTAGCAATAAAAAATTGCCTGTAGTATTACACCACTAAAAATGCTTGTAAAGCAAAACACTGGTTTTGCTCTTTTGTTCCTAGATAGGAAATTGCTCGAAATGTAGTGGAATACCACCAAGAATTGCTTTAGCAATTCTTGCAGAGCAAAACACTGGTTTTGCTCTTTTGTTCTGGAATAGGAAATTGCTCATAGTGTAGCAATACAACACCTAGAAAGGTTTTACGGTTCTCGGATATATGACAAATCACATTTTGCGGAAAAAATGTGTTAGAAACATGACAAGTCACAAAATTATTGTATGCGAACAAAAGGCATGTGTAAAGAAAATATTTCCATTGACAGTTTGGCAAAAGGAAGGTATAATACGAACAAGTGTTCGGCATAAGGAATGGAGGTTAGGAAAGTATGATTTTGAAAGAAGACGCATCCTTGCAGGAAAAGCTGGCAATACTTTCCGATGCTGCGAAATACGATGTGGCATGTACTTCCAGCGGAGTAGCGAGAAAGGGTAAGGCAGGAAGCCTTGGCAATACTGAGGCAGCCGGAATCTGTCATACTTTTTCGGGCGATGGCAGGTGCATTTCATTGTTGAAGATTTTGTACACCAATGAATGTGTTTTTGACTGCAAATATTGCATCAATCGCTGCTCTAATGACATTCCAAGGGCGAGTTTTACGCCTGAAGAGATCTGTCAGCTGACGATGGAATTTTATCGTCGTAATTATATAGAAGGATTATTTTTAAGTTCGGGGATCATTGGGACGCCTGATCAGAC
>JALEPA010000182.1 GCA_022766515.1 Lachnospiraceae bacterium
CATACCTATTCAATGAAAGATCTGAAAGAACAGATCGTTTATCTGTTTCAGGATGGTACCTCCTATCAGGCAGGAGATGAGGAGTCAGCGGCAGACAAGCTGATCTCGATGGATAAGGATCTGTCAGTGGAAGAGCAGTATGCGATCATCAAGGGAAAACAGGCGGCGACGGAAGAAACCGTCACGATACAGTGCACCTATTCCAAAAAAGGATTAAATAAGGTGATCGAGGCGTTGAAGAAGAAGTATGTGATCCCGGTGACCAATGCACATATAGATGCCAAGGGAAAGATCTCCTCCACTAAAGACGGACAGGATCTGGACACGGCGCAGATCAAAAAAGAGTTAAAGACATATCTGAATAACAGCGAGTTGACGGACGACTTTAGCGGTAGTTATCAGACCACCGTTGTCGAGCCGACTTGGACAGCGAAGGAGTTAAAGAAAGTCAATACCGTGATTTCTTCCTTTAGCACGACCTTTGTCAGCACAACGGCAAGAGGACATAATATCAAGGTGGGGGCATCCCGTGTCAATGGAATCTGCCTGCTGCCGGGAGAGAAAGTATCCTTTGATGAAAGAGTGCATGACAAATCAGATGGACAGAGTTTCCAAAAAGCCAATTCCTACCTGAAAGGACAGGTAGTGCAGACAGATGGTGGTGGTATTTGCCAGATTTCTACGACCGCCTATAATGCGATACTTCGCGCAGGAATCCTGCCAAGTAAGCGTATGCCACACAGTATGCCGGTCAGCTATGTACCGCTCGGATTGGATGCAGCGATTTCTGAAGGAGTGAAAGATCTGGAGATCACGAACACCTTAGATGTACCAATTTTGATCTTAGCGAAAGTGAAGAAAAATACTTTGAAATTTGAGATCAAATCTTATAAAAACGCATTGGGAGAGTATAGTTATAAGCCAAGATCAGAGAAACTCTCCAGCATTAAGGCAAAGGCGTATTTAGATGTATACAAAAACGGCAAAAAAGAGAAATCTATTTTGCTGCATACCGATACCTACCAGCCACACAATTAAGAGAAAACTAGGAAGAAAAATAAAGGCTTGCCGCACCATTGGTTTGGTGTGACAAGCCCACTTTGTTTTTCCCTGGTAAGCAGTCCGGATCAGCAAGTGATCACAGTACCTGTTTTACCCTGGATTCCTGCAAGTGCGGTATCAATGCTTGTGATGATCGCCTTATGTTTCTCAGTTCCTGAAGCAAAGGAAACCGCAGCTTCCACCTTTGGAAGCATGGAATCAGCAGGAAATTCATTCTGTGCGATATAATTTGTAGCTTCTTCTACCGTCATGGAATCGAGTGGTGTTTCCTGAGGTGTGCCAAAATGTAATGCTACTTTTTCAACTCCGGTAAGTAGCAATAAAGTGTCGGCATCCAGTTCATTTGCCAGGCATGCACTTGTAGCATCTTTTTCAATAACAGCACTGGCGCCTTTTAAGCGGGTACCCTGCTGTAATACCGGGATTCCGCCGCCGCCTGCTGCGATTACGATCTGTCCGGCATCCATTAATGCTTTGATGGCGTCGATCTCGTAGATATTCATTGGGCGTGGAGCAGCGATGATTCGCTGATAGCCTTTTCCTTCTACCTCGACAACATGATTTCCTTTGGCAGTCTCTTTCTTTGCCTCTTCCTGTGTCATATAGCGTCCGATGCGCTTAGATGGATAACTAAACGCTGTGTCAAACGGATCCACACGAACCTGTGTGATCAATGTAGAAACCGGTTTGAAAATACCTCTGTTCAAAAGTTCGGTACGGATCTCGTTTTGCAGATCGTATCCGATATAACCCTGACTCATCGCACTACAGATTGACATTGGAGCAACCGTATTAGTTGGCTCCAGACGGCTGTATTCCGTCATGGCAGAGTGGATCATTCCTACCTGTGGTCCGTTACTGTGCGTGATCACGATCTCATATTTTGCTTCCACCAGATCAGCGATGGCAGCTGCTGCATTCTTTACTGCTTCCTTTTGCTCAGGAAAAGTCTTTCCCAAAGCACTATGTCCTAAAGCGACAACAATTCGTTTGTTTTGCATATTTCTACCTCTCTTTTTTGTAAGGTTTTGAAGTTTGATCACTCCAAACATTCATAATATACTATTTTACCATGCCATATGTACAAAATCAATGAGCAAAGTACCTCTGGTTTGAAAAGAATGGAAGAAGAGAAGAAGTAGTTAAGAATATAAAATCAGATACAAAAAAAGCTTAATTTTGAAAAAATCTAAAAAAAGGGTTTGCAAAATAAAAAATATGTGCTATAGTATCAGCAGTTGAAAAATAACAGACAAGAACAAGGGCGTTCTCAATTTATTTGAGTACGCCTTTTTTATTGAAACGGGCGAGGCGGTGTCCGAACGGTTTGTGATCTCACAGAGCGGTGGATGCTGTTTCATGACAGAATTACGAGACATCATTCTGTTATTTTCAACATAGGATTAAGATGTCGAAAGCCTCTTCGGAGAGTTACTCGTGCAAAACACGGTTTGACACCTTGATCAACAGAGTATAAGGTTTGTGAGACAGCTTGGTTGCGACAGAATACAAGCAAACCTTATTGCAAATGACATATTAATATGAAAGGAAGGTAGGAAGAATGGAAAACAATGTAATCGAGCAGGTTTATGGGAAGAACGTGTTCAATGACGAGGTAATGCAGGCAAAACTGCCAAAGGATGTTTACAAGTCCTGGAAGAAGACACTGGAAAATGGTGAGGATCTGGATGTAGACATCGCAAATGTCGTTGCACATGCAATGAAGGAATGGGCATTGGAGCATGGCGCTACACATTATACCCATTGGTTCCAGCCTATGACCGGTGTAACCGCTGAGAAACACGATTCATTTCTTAGTCCTGCATCTAAGAGCAGACCGGTATTAGAGTTTTCCGGTAAGGAATTGATCAAAGGTGAGCCTGATGCATCATCATTTCCATCCGGTGGTATCCGTGCAACATTTGAGGCGAGAGGATATACCGCATGGGATTGTACTTCTCCGGCATTTTTGAAAGAGGATGCGGCAGGTGTTACGCTGTGTATTCCAACTGCATTTTGTTCTTACACAGGTGAGGCATTGGATAAGAAGACACCGCTTCTTCGTTCAATGGAAGCGATCAGCAAGCAGGCAGTTCGTATCATGAAACTTTTCGGATACGATGATGTACATAAGGTATCCTGCTCTGTAGGTCCTGAACAGGAGTACTTCTTAGTAGACAGAGATAAATACCTGCAGCGTAAGGATCTGATCTTCTCCGGTCGTACTTTGTTTGGCGCACCTGCACCAAAGGGACAGGAGCTTGATGATCACTATTTCGGAACGATCAAGGAACGTATCGCTTCCTTTATGAAGGATCTGAATGAGGAGCTTTGGA
>JALEPA010000183.1 GCA_022766515.1 Lachnospiraceae bacterium
TACAAAATGTGGAATTATCGGATGCGGATTTGTGGGAACGAGTATTGCGTTTGCATTGATGCAGCATCGTTTGTTTCAGGAAATGGTTCTGATCGATATTGATGAAGAAAAGGCAAAAGGAGAGACTATGGATTTGAGTCATGGTCTCTCCTTTTCGAGTCCTATGGAAATTTATGCAGGCAAGTATCAAGATCTTGCTGATGCCGGAATTATCATTATTACAGCGGGAGCAGGACAAAAAGAAGGCGAGACAAGACTGGATCTTGTTCACAAAAATGCAGCGATCTTTCGCCAGATCATTCCCGGCATCGTACAATACAACACCGAGGCGATCTTACTGGTCGTCTCGAATCCGGTCGATGTGCTGACCTATCTGACACTGCAGTTATCAGGCTTTCCTGCTAACCGAGTGATCGGTAGCGGAACGGTACTGGATTCCGGAAGACTGAAATATATGATCGGCAAGAAACTATCGATCGATCCGCGAAGCGTTCATGCTTTTGTGATCGGAGAGCATGGAGACAGTGAATTGGTGGCTTGGAGCTGTACTAATATCAGCGGGATCCCTTTTGCGAAAATGTGCGCGATGCGACAGGAAGACTGCCGGGGAGAAGAAGGGGAACAGGAGAGACTGGAGGAAGAGGTAAAGCAGAGTGCGTATGAGATCATTGCCAAAAAAGGATTTACCTGTTATGGCGTGGCAATGGCAGTCAAGAGGATCTGCGAAGGAATTTTGCATGATGAACATTGCATTTTACCGGTAAGCAGCTTGTTACAGGGAGAGTATGGAATGGATAATATCTGCATTGGCGTACCAACAGTCGTAGGGGATGCAGGGGTTGAGCATATCGTGCCGCTGTCCTTAAGTGAGGAAGAATTGCAGGACTTGGAAGACTCTGTACAGGAATTAAAAGAAGTGATCCGGGAACTGTAGCTGACGGTGACGCGGTGTTTTTGGCATGTTGCCTGTATTTGCTGGATTTTTTCAGGGGAATCTGTTACTATGAGAAAAGCGAAAAAGGAAGGAACAGGGGATATTGATGAAAGAAGTAGTCTTACGGGTACAAAACTTGGAAAAGAGGTTTCACATTTCCAAGAAACAACAAAAGCTGGAAAATACAAAAGAAAAGGTAAAGACCGCTGTTGACGGTGTTTCTTTTGAGGCATATAAGGGTGAGATTTTTGGACTGTTAGGTCCGAACGGAGCAGGAAAAACAACGACGCTTCGCATGATCGCCACGCTGCTCAAGCCGGATGCCGGAGATGTTCTGGTGGATGGTAGCAGCATTTTGACGCATTCGGAACAGGTGAGAGAAAAAATTGGATTTTTGACGAGTGAATTAAAGCTAGAGGAATTTTTTACGCCAAATTATTTGTTCCGTTTTTTCTCTGACTTACATAATATTCCGGAAGAGGAACAGGAGAAAAGAAAAGCGTATTTATTTGGCGTGTTTGGTATTGGGGAATTTGCGGAAGTCAAGGTCGCCAATCTGTCAACCGGAATGAAGCAGAAAGTGTCGTTGGCGATCTCTTTGGTGCATGACCCGGATATTATCATTTTTGATGAGCCGACGAATGGACTGGATGTGCTGACGGCAAAAGTGGTGACGGACTTTTTGCTGGAACTAAAGAAACAGGGGAAGACGGTGATCGTGTCGACACATATTTTCAGCCTGATCGAGAAAATATGCGACAGAGTCGGCATTGTGATTCATGGAAAAATGGTCGAGTGCGATTCTTTAGAGGCGGTATGTCACGGAATGCCATTGGAAGACCGCTTTTTTGACCTCTTTCAGGCAATAGAAGAAAATGGCGGGGATCTCTCCTCTCTAACTGTGCAGGGGCAGGCAGAGAGATCGACAGCGGAGGGTACCGATGAACCACAACAGGAAGACACTGTTGTGAACGCGCAGCCTGCAACGGAGAAAACGTACAGAACTGTTTCCAAGACGAAAGCATTGTTTACGATCTTGAAAAAGGAATTGGCACGATTTTTCGGTGACAGCAGAATGGTATTTTCTACGATACTGCTGCCGGGACTTTTGATCTTTGTGATGTATCAATTTATGGGTGATGCCATGACCAAACAGTTTACCCCGGAGCAGGCAGACCGAAAATGTTATGTCAGCAATCTTCCGGAAGCATGGCGTGATCCGCTGAAGGAACTGGGATTCTCGCTGAAAGATGTCACGGCAGATGAGGTGGATTCTGCAAGAAAACAAGTCAAAGACCAGAAGAAGGATCTTGTGATCCTGTTCCCGGATCAATTTGAGGATCAGGTCGCATCGTATGACATTTCTTCCGGACAGAAAGCACCGGATATTGAGATCTACTACAATTCGGCATCTACAGATTCATCGGATGCCTATGAGACGATGTGTGCCTTTTTGGATCAACAGGAGTCGTTGATCGCCAATAAATTTGACATCAATGCAGGCAAACAGGATGCCAAGGAGTATGATCTGGCGTCAGAGGAAGATACGACGGCAAAGCTGTTTTCTTCAATGTTACCGTTCCTTTTGATCATCTTCCTGTACAGTGGATGTGTTGCAGTTGCACCGGAATCCATTGCAGGAGAAAAAGAGCGTGGTACGATCACTTCGTTGTTGGTGACACCGGCAAAACGCAGTCATATTGCACTTGGTAAGATCGGTGCCCTGTCGTTTATTGCAGTGCTTGGTGGAGCATCAAGCGCGATCGGAACCGTGTTATCGATGCCAAAACTGGTCGGAGGCAGCAGTAAGATCAGCGGAGCAAATTATCAGCTGCAGGATTATGTATTACTGGGTGTCGTGATCTTATCAACGGCATTGGTACTGGTGACATTGATCTCTTTGATCTCCGCATTTGCTAAGACAGTGCGCGAGGCAGGAACCTATGTGACACCGTTAATGATCGTTGTCATGCTGTTGGGAGTGACTTCCATGTTTGGAGATGGCGCCAAGCAGGCACTTGGTTATTATGCGATCCCATTGTATAACAGCATTCAGTCGATGATCGGCATTTTAGAATTTCATACCAATGCGGTACACATTTTGATGACGATCTGCAGTGATCTGGTTGTCACAGCGATCGGTGTTTCCGTGCTGGCCAAAATGTTTGACAGTGAATATGTCATGTTTCATAAATAGGATCTATGCATGTTAAGATGTCGGATCCCAAGAAATAATTACACCATACAGGAATGGAGGATACCTGGAAATTATGATTAGTGATGGAATAATGAACTTGTTGATGGAAATGATAACTTTTAGCTTTGTCATTCCGATTGCTTTTATTATCGTGTGGAAGCTTCGCACCCGTAAAAGTCTTGTGCCGGTTTTTGTAGGTGCAGCAGTCTTTTTTGTGGCAGCAAATGTATTGGAGTCTATACCACATACCTTGTTTTTGCGGATCGACAGTCCGATCTCCCGCTTTTTGACGGGCAATCCCTGGGCGTATGCACTTTATGGCGGTGTGATGGCGGCTCTGTTTGAGGAGACGGCGCGTTACCTTGCTTTTAAGTTTTTCCTTGCCAAATATCCAGGCAAAGAGACAGCGGTGTCTTATGGACTGGGACATGGCGGCTTAGAATGTATGATCATTCTGGGAATCGGTCATATCCAGAATTATACATACTGTCAGTTGATCAATGCCGGAAAGATGGATGACATGATCAAGTCTCTGGCAGGCAATGAGAGTGCCGTAAAAACTTACCAGGATCTTGTGAAAAATCTGACCGGATTAAAAGTATCAACGATCATGTGGGGCGGTGTGGAACGACTTTCTGCCTTGTTTTTACAGGTAGCGTTGTCGGTCATGGTCTATTATGCCGTCAAACAGGCAGGAAAGATCAAGTTTTTATGGATCGCAATGGCATTACATACCTTAGTAGATTTTGTTGCTGCCTTTTATCAGGCGGGTGTTGTGCCTTTGTTTGTTGTAGAACTTTGCATTATCATTATCACGGTAGGTGCTTGTCGCCTGGCATTGCAGATGTATCGTTCACTTCCGGCAGATCCGTCAACGGAGACGAAAAAAACAAGCTGGAAAGCCGCAAAAGCCAGATACACCTCTGTTGATACAGATAAAGACGAAAAAAAGGATGAGTGATCGTGCAAAATTGTTATGATAAACGCATTTTTTTGTGTGAAACGAGGAAGCTGAGTTATGATTCTGCTTCCTTTTTTCTGGAGCAGATCCAAAATGCTTTGGAAGAATTGGGTGTACAGGTGGATCATTGTGTAGTGCAGGAAGACGGCTCGGATCTGGAACGGTTGGAGCAATATGAGAACAGATCCTATGATGCTATTTTAGATATGAATTCCTATCTGCCACGCATCGTGGAGGACGATGGTACGCCTTTTTTGCAGAGGCTGCAGGGTCCGTTTTATCAATATCTGGTAGATCATCCGCTTCATGTTGCCCCGCTTTTGGGACAGGCGACTGCGCTTCAGCATGTGATCTGCCTGGATCCGTTGCATGTCACCTATTGTCAGGAGCATTATCCGTCACTGGCTTCGGCACAGGCGATTCCATTGGCGGGAACAGTGGCAAGGCAGCCTGCTCTTTCGTTTGCTGAGAGAAAACAGGCGGTTCTTTTTCCGGGAACTTATATGCCGCTTCCTTACTATGAACAAAAACTGCAGGCAGTTGATCCAAGGCTTCCTAAAGTGGCAGAAGAAATGGCAGAAAGTTATATGCAGGGAGAAACGGTCAGTCCATGCAATGGGTTACCGGAGCCGTTGCAGACGCTCGATGCCATGCGTTATACCGATCGCTATATTCGGGAGTATAGCAGACAAAAGATTTTGTATGCTGTGGCAGGAACCAGAGTTACTCTTCATGTTTGTGGGGCACATTGGGAGCAGGCAGACTTTTTACCGGCATCTGTCAAGCGGCTGCCGGCGATGCGTTATGCGGATCTATTGCAGCTGATGCAGCAGTATCAGGTGCTTCTAAATGTACAGCCGTTATTCGTTCACGCCTTTCATGACCGGGTACTGAATGGCATGGCAAATGGAATGGTCGTTCTTTCCGATACGGTGTCGGATGTTCGGGAGCAAACGGTACCGATCGTATCGTATACCAGAAAGAATCTGCAAGAGGATCTGGATACTTTTATCTCTTATTTTCACACATCCGGTCGTCTGGAACGGCAGGCGGAAGCAGGATATCAGTTTTATAAAGAGCAGGGGGACTGGCGGACTTGGTGCGAGCGTTTCTTATCCCTGCTATAGCATGAGTTATTTCTTGCTATAGGAAATTGACAATTATGACGGAAAACGTTATTATAAATGTTTGGGGATAATACACGACGGTATTTTGATCTCGTGTCGTCATATGAAATGACGAGCTATGGGATAAAAATCGTGCACAGAAATGAGGAAAGTATGATACAGAAGTATTTGCAATTTACGAAAAAAAGAGTAGCTTGTTTTACGGCGATTCTTATTGTTGTGATCGTGATACAGGCTATTTTGACTGGATCTTTGCTGGCGAAGCAAAGAGTTACAACGGAAGCAGGAAATGCGAACAGCAGCGTAATCGGTATCTTGGATGACACCGAGATCATCCGCCAGAAATTTGCGTTTGACCGTAAAGTCATACTGAGCCAGTTTACGCTTAGCTTTGGTTCGTTTGAATATGACCAGGTGGGAGATAATCTGCATATCCAAATGCAGGATGGAGAAAATACGACCGTGTTTGAGACGGTTGTTCCGGTCAAGGAGATCAAACCGAACGACTCCTATACCGTGAAAATGGATCATACGGTTACCATTCCTAAGGGAGTAACCTGCTGTATTACTTTGACTTGCAGTACAGATACGGATCCTTATGCGACATTGCCAACGGTCAATACGACAAACCGGACTGATCCGAATACGACAATGTCCACTTTGAATATGCGTACGCAGAAAAAATCATTAAATATCTCATACACCTATTATTACCGTTTACTGTTGCCGATGATCATTTTTGTGGCAGAGATGGTGATTCTCTTTGTGCTGTGTTTTGAAAAGGTGACACAGTATGCACCGGCATTGCAGAAACGCAGACAAAAATTACTGCGCCGTTATGCGAAGTCGGGAGATGTACTGCGCAAGAGACAAAAGATCCGTAACGGTAAGGATTTTGTAAAATGGTGCTTGGCAGAGCCAAAGGTGTACCGTTATTTCCGTCGTTTTATTTTGACGATCAATCCATTTGCCCTGTATGTAATGTTAGAGGTGTTAAATGGCAGCTTTAATAAAATGTATCCGAATGTTTGGATCTTCACTTGGCTGTTCTTAGGTGCGATCCAGTTGATCTTGTATGGTGTGACCGGTAACGGAAAAGTGTCTGCCTTCGTGTTAGACATTGTCTTGCTTCCGGTAGGCTTGGTCAATTTCTTCCTGATGAATGTCAGAGGAACACCATTTTTGCCATCAGATATTTTGGCGATCAATACGGCTACGGAAGTGGCGAATACCTATTCGTTTTCGATGACACCAATGCAGTTTGTCATGATTCCGGCATTTGCGATCTGGTGTCTGCTGTTGCTGCGCATGAAAGAACCAAAGAAGGCAATGGCAAAAACGAAAAAAGCACTTCCAAAGAAAATATGCAAGCGAGTGATCCCGGTAGTGGCATCTGTTGCCTGTATTTGGATCTTGTATGTGACGCCAATATTGGAAACCTGTGGAATTAAGGACAGTGTATGGAACAAAGTAGTTTCCTGCCAGAATAATGGTTTTTATCTCAACTTCTTCCTGAATCTGCATTATCTGAAGGTGGCAACTCCTCCCGGTTATTCGCAGGCAAAGGTGGAAGAAATCCTGGATGATTTTGAGAAGGATCAAGCGAAAGAGGATACGACGAAAAAGAAGTCATCTTCGGTTGTATCAAATCGCGACTTTACGAGAAACACTTCCTTGAATGGAAAACAGCCGAATATTATTTTGATCATGAATGAAAGTCTGGCAGACTATTCTCTGATCGGCAAGGTAAATTACAACCGAGATCCGTTAGAGTTTATGCACAGCCTGACAACGAATACTATTTACGGTAAAGATTATGTATCCATTTATGGTGCAGGAACCAGTAACTCCGAGTTCGAGGCGATGACGGGAAATTCCATGAAATATTTCCCAAGCGGCAGTAATGTGTACCAGCAGTTTATGCATAAGTCGACCTTTGCACTGCCATCGTACCTGAAGCAGTTTGGCTATCGCTGTGAAGCGATCCATCCGAGCAGTGGTGCCAACTGGAACCGTATGGCTTCGTATGAGAGCATGGGCTTTGATCAATTTATCACGATCGAGGATTTCAAAAATCCGGAGTATGTTCGTTATATCAGTGATAAAGAAAGTTATAAAAAGGTCATTGAACGCTATGAAAATAAAAAAGAAGGCGAACCATTATTTGTCTTTGATATGACAATACAAAATCATGGTGGCTATCTGACAAACACCAACTGGGAAAATCCGGTTTATCCGGTCGGTAGCCACTGGGCAGAGACAAAAGAATTTTTGTCGGCAACCAAAGTATCTGATGATGCCTTCCGGTATTTGGTGGATTACTTCAAAAAACAGGATGAACCTACGATTATTTGTATGTTCGGCGATCATCATCCATCGATCGAGACGGAGTTTTATGAGTCACTGCTCGGAAAGAAACAGGATAAATGGACATTGGAGGATATCCAGAAACGCTATGCGACTCCATTTATCATTTGGGCAAATTATGACATTGAAGAGCAGAAAGATGTCGTTATCAGCAACAACTATTTGGAAAATATGTTGTTAAAACAGGCTGGTATTGAGCTTCCGGTATACAATCAGTATATTGAAAAATTATCGCAGGATATTCCGGCGATGAATGTCAATGGTTATATGGATCTGTCCGGAAAATGGCACAATTACGATGATAGTTCGATGTCCGATACGGTAGATACGCTGTTGTCTAATTATGAAATTTTACAATATGGGTATTATAGTGATATGGACAAAGATACGATGAAGAAATTGTTCCAATGGAACAAGAAAAAATAATGATCAGAAAGCCAAATGCAGGGAGAGGCTGATGGCTTATGGATCAAATTAGAAAGAATAAGGGGAATACCATGAAATATTTTAAGCAGTTTTGCGTAATTCTATTGGTATCATTTATAGGGGAGGCATTGAAATGGGTGCTTCCCTTTCCCGTGCCGGGAAGTATTTACGGGATGGTACTGTTATTTGTATTGTTATGCCTGGGTGTGATCAAGTTAGAACAGGTACAGGATGTGGCAGTCTTTTTGATCGAGATCATGCCGATACTGTTTGTGTCAGCGGGTGTCCGATTGATGGACTCCTGGGATGTGCTGCAGCCAATCCTTCTTCCGGTGGTCGCGATCATGTTAGTGACCACTGTGATCGTTATGGTCGTGGCAGGATATGGAACACAATTTGTGATTCGTCAGAAACAAAAAAAGAAACAGGAAGGCGGGGCAGACCGTACATGAATGAAATATTAGAAAATTCTTTATTTTTTGGGGGAATCTTGACTTTATGCGCGTATGAGGTTGGCGTGATCATTAAGAAAAAATGGAAATGGGCGATTTTTAATCCCTTACTGATCGCGATTGTTTTAATTGTGATCGTCCTAAAAGTAGGACACATTGAATACCGCGTTTATCAGACAGGTGCTAATTATATTGATTATCTTCTGACGC
>JALEPA010000184.1 GCA_022766515.1 Lachnospiraceae bacterium
GGCGGTTTACTTCCAGACCTTTTGTGGTCGAAGAGATCAATGGGTTTGGACTGGTTCCCAAAGACATGATAACGGTATCTACATCTAAAGTAAACTCAGATCCCTCGATCTCTACCGGTCTGCGGCGTCCTGACTCATCCGGCTCACCAAGTTCCATGCGAATACACTCCATACCGGACACATTTCCTTCATCATCTGTAAAGATCTGTGTTGGGTTAGTCAAAAGATCAAAGATAATTCCCTCTTCTTTTGCATGGTGTACTTCTTCCACACGCGCCGGAAGTTCTTCCTCGCTTCGACGGTATACGATATGAACCTCAGCACCCAAACGCAATGCTGTTCTTGCCGCATCCATTGCTACATTTCCACCACCAACGACTGCTACCTTCTTACCGGCAATAATTGGTGTATCATAGTTTTCATCAAATGCTTTCATCAGATTGCTTCGTGTCAGATACTCATTTGCAGAAAATACACCGTTTGCATTTTCTCCTGGGATTCCCATAAATCTAGGAAGACCTGCTCCAGATCCTACGAATACCGCATCAAAACCTTCCTCATCCAGCAATTCATCGATCGTTGTTGCCTTACCGATGACTACATTTGTCTCGATCTTTACGCCAAGTGAACGAACATTTTCTACCTCTGCATCCACAACCTTAGACTTAGGAAGACGGAACTCCGGGATACCATATGACAATACACCACCGGCTTTATGCAGTGCCTCAAAAATAGTCACATCATAACCAAGTTTTGCCACATCTCCTGCGCAAGTAAGTCCTGCAGGGCCGGAACCGATCACTGCGACTTTCTTACCATTCTTGCTCTCTGCTGCCTGAGGCTTAATTCCCTCTTCACGAGCAGCATCAGCTGTAAAACGCTCCAATTTACCGATAGAAACAGCATCGCCCTTGATTCCGCGAATACACTGTGCCTCACACTGGCTTTCCTGTGGACATACACGACCACATACAGCAGGCAGTGCGGAATACTCACCGATCACATGATAAGCACCCTCTACATTTCCCTCTTTTAATTTACCAATAAATCCAGGAATATCAATATTTACCGGACATCCCTGTACACAGCGAGGGTTCTTACACTGTAAACAGCGTGATGCCTCTGCCATTGCCTCTTCTTTATTATAACCAAGACATACTTCTTCAAAGTTCTTGGCGCGTACCTTTGGATCCTGCTCACGAACAGGAATTCTCTTCATTACATCTACTTCCATGATTATCCTCCATTTTGAAGTTTATTCTATTATTAGTGGCAGTTTCCGCAGCCGCCGTGATGAGTGTCACCTTCCTGCAGCTTGAGCATTGCTCTGCCTTCTTCTGTCTTATACATACGCTGTCTCATCATTGCTTGATCGAAGTCAACAAGATGTCCGTCAAACTCAGGTCCGTCTACACAGGCAAATTTGATCTCATCACCTACCTGTAAACGGCAAGCTCCACACATTCCTGTACCATCAACCATGATAGGGTTCATGCTGACGATCGTAGGAATGTTCAATTCTTTTGTCAATTTAGCAACAAATTTCATCATGATCATTGGTCCGATCGCAACAACTTTTGTATACTCTTTGCCCTGACTGATCAGATCGTTGATCTTGTCGCAACCATTTCCCTTAAATTCATAAGAGCCATCGTCTGTTGCAATATAAAGATTTTCTGCAACTTCACGCATTGCATCTTCCAGGATCAAAATATCCTTTGTACGCGCTCCGATGATAACATCAACGCCAATGCCGTGCTCTTTCATCCACTTCACCTGAGGATATACCGGTGCTGTACCCACACCACCACAAACAAACAGGATCTTTTCTTTCTTCAGCTCTTCCTCTGACATCTCGATCAACTCAGATGGCTGACCCAATGGTCCAACGAAATCCATGAAGGACTCACCAACTTCATATTTTGCCATTTCCTGTGTGGATGCGCCTACTGTCTGGAATACAATGGTAACCGTTCCCTGCTCACGATCATAATCACAGACCGTCAAAGGAATACGCTCTCCCTCTTCATCCATTTTCACAATGACAAACTGTCCGGGTTGACAGTGTTTTGCCACTCTTGGTGCCGCAATATCCATCAACCAGATATTATTGGCAAGGTACTCTTTCTTCAAAATTTTAAACATATTGTGCCTCCATTATTCGGACACCTGACTATCAAGCATCCCTTATTTATTTAGTAACCGGATAATCTATTATGACCATTCTTTTCCGTCGTGATCCGGATTTACTTCTCGTGTATTTTATGATGTTCCAAAGACAAGTTCTCCTCATCGGTTCTTATTTCACGCTTATTCAGAAAGCGTCGAAAAAACAGACAAGTCCTCTTGTAAGGACAAAAAACTATTGGTATAACGCTTGTCACCACTGACATTTTCGCCAAACCAAGCAGGTGGCTCAAAGCGATCTGCATCCTCCAGATCAGCAAACTCCACCTCTACAAAGACTAATCCCTGTAATTTTCCATGAAAAACATCCAATTCGGCTTTGTGCCCATCTGACAGTTGCAGCACATAACGCGTTTTTGTGATCAAATTGTCATCTGTCTTGCCACATAAGTGCAAATAAGCCTTTCTCGTCAAAGGTACTTCAACTTCCTCACATACATGAGTGGCTTCCTGCCCTGCCTGACTACGCAGCTTTCCCTTATAGGTCAGATAATACTGCTCATTGCTTTTGCGGATACGAACAACCGGATTTTTGCATAAATATCCCTGCTCGATCTCCCGAACCTGTGCATTTGCCAGATCCGGCATCCGCGTGACCTGATATTTTCTCTCTATTTCCATGAAACCTATGCCTCATTTTCAGCAGCTTCTGCCTTTGCGATCTTACTCTTGCGCCATTTAATTCCCAGCTTAATTCCTAAGAATGCCACTGCTAAGCTGACCAAAAACTTGACCAAATACCATGCAAATGCTCCGCCAAATGTAAAATCTACCAATCCTTTTGCTAAACATACACCTAACATACTAAACCTCACACCTTTCCCTGTGCCCACAAGCTCCCAGCCGCAGGCAGTCCACTGTCGTTACCTCGTTATCTGCGATTTACCAACTCTCTGGTAATATCTTCCCAGTCCAATCCACACTCTGCCATCAAAACCATCATGTGATAGAGAAAATCTGCGATCTCATATTTAAGCTCTTCCGCATCCGGATTTTTCGCCGCAATGACAATCTCTGTTGCCTCTTCGCCGCATTTTTTGAGGATCTTGTCAATTCCCTTATCAAACAGATAATTGGTATACGATCCCTCTTTCGGATGCTCTTTTCGCTCCAAGATCACCTGATAATCTTCCATCAAAATATTTAACGGATTGGTCTGTACATACTCTTTTTCAGCCAGCTTTTGGAAGAAACAGCTGCGATGACCCGTATGGCATGCCGCACCAACCTGATGCACCTTTGCCAGGATCGTATCGTTGTCGCAGTCCAGAGCCAGCGATTTTACATATTGAAAATGACCGGATGTCTCACCCTTCAACCAGAGTTCCTGACGGCTGCGGCTAAAATAAGTCATCTTACCGCTTTCGATCGTCTTCGCATACGATTCCTCATTCATATATCCCAACATGAGGACCTCTCCCGTACGGTAGTCCTGTACGATCGCAGGGATCAATCCATCCGCGTTCAGCTTAAAATCCGAGAAGTCAATGAGGCTTTCAAAAACTTCTACATCAATGTCTTTTTGCTTTAACGCTCTCTTTGCTTTATAAATATCCTTGTCCTCAAAATAATTAGTAGAAACACCGTATACATTTTGATAGGACAATAACTCAGCCAGATCATTTCGGATCAAACCGTCACGAATGATACAAGTCAGCTTCGTATTTTCGATCGCCTGATGAAAACTCTCCGTCGTATCTATATGCTTCAGCACAGCCGTTCCAAAGCCCTGCTCATAAAAAGCATTTAAACTGTCAGCCGACTGAAAATCTGCTTTCATGTCAATCTCCAGTACAACCTTGCTGCGTCCAAATCTGCCAAAGATCTCCTTCATCACCTGATCGTCCGGCATCAACGCTTTTCGGATCACAACCTTCGATGCTCCGGTGTACAATGCCTTTTTGGCATCTTCAAAACGCTCTACATAAATACCGATTGAAAACGGTACATCTACCACCTTATCAATCTCACGCATCGCCGACAAAAATTCTTCTCGTGATGCCTCATCTCCGGTGTAGTTGTAAATAAATAATTCATCCGCACCCTCACAGGAATACAGATTTGCCAATTTGACCACATTATCCGGGTACTCATTCTCCGCATTGATAAACGGAATGATTTTCTTTTGACTCATACGGTTCCTCCTCTTCCTGTTTATAAACTTCCCTTTGTCGAAAGTACATCCACGATCCGCTCATCGTAGCAGGTCGCCTTGTCTAATGCCTTAGCAAATGCCTTGAATGCTGCTTCGATGATATGATGATTATTCTCTCCATCCAACTGCTTGATATGCAGATTCATCTCGGCTGCATAACTGACTGCGTAAAAAAATTCATGTACCATCTCTGTATCAAATGCTCCGACACTTGGCACCGTCAGTTCCAGATCGTAACGCAGATAAGGACGGCCGGACAGATCCAACGCACAGAGTACCAAAGTCTCATCCATCGGCAGAATACAGTCGCCAAAGCGGCAGATTCCCTTTTTGTCACCTACTGCCTGCGCGATCGCCTTTCCTAATACGATACCAGTATCCTCGATAGAATGATGACAGTCAACCTCCAGATCTCCTTTTACAGATACTTCCAGATCAAACAGACCATGCCTTGCAAAACTATTCAGCATATGATCAAAAAAACCGATCCCGGTATGAATATCTGCTTTTCCCGTTCCGTCCAGATTCAATCGTACCGTGATGTCTGTCTCTCCTGTCTTTCTCGTCACCACTGCCTGTCTGTCTTGTCCTTTATTTGCCATACTCATCCTACATTCCTTTCAATCTGCTCTTTTAGGCTTTCCTTTTATTTTACTAAATTTTGCTTAGGGTGTCAAAAAATCTGTTTCCCAAGCCGCAAACTTTTTCGCAGAAAGTTCTCTTCCTACTTTTCAAAACGAACAGCAATCGAATTTGCATGTGCCGTCAGTTTCTCTGCAGTCGCAAAATCTTCAATATCCTTATGTACCAGCTCCAATGCCTCTCTGGAATAAGAAATGATGCTGGACTTTTTCACAAAGTCATCTACAGACAATGGTGAAAAGAACTTCGCTGTTCCATTCGTTGGCAGTACATGATTTGGTCCTGCAAAATAATCGCCCAGTGGTTCACTACTGTATTCACCCAAGAAAATAGCGCCGGCATTTCTAATTCTTGTCATCGTGTCAAATGGATTCTTTGTCACGATCTCTAAATGCTCGGATGCGATTTCATTTGCTGTTGCGATCGCATCTTCCATGTTGTCTGCTACCAAAATATAGCCATAGGAATCCAGAGATTTTTGAATGATCTCTCCTCGCGACAATACCTTGACAAATCCGTCGACTTCTTCTGAAACCTTCTCTGCCAGAGACTCGCTCGTTGTGATCAAAATAGCAGATGCCATCTCGTCATGCTCTGCCTGAGATAACAGATCGGCTGCTACATAGCGTGGATTTGCTGTCTCGTCTGCCAATACCAGGATCTCGCTTGGTCCCGCAATAGAATCAATGCTGACATGACCATAGACTGCTTTTTTGGCTAATGCCACAAAAATATTTCCCGGTCCAACGATCTTATCAACTTTTTTGATGCTCTTGGTACCGTATGCCAAAGCACCGATCGCCTGTGCACCACCAACCTTGTATACTTCATCCACACCGGCTTCATTAGCGGCAACCAATGTGATCGGATAAACCTTGCCGTCTTTTCCCGGAGGTGTCGTCATAATAATGCGGTCTACACCTGCTACTTTGGCTGGAACAATGTTCATCAATACGGAAGAAGGATAAACAGCTTTGCCACCCGGAACATAGACACCGACTCTCTCTAATGCTGTCACTTTCTGTCCCAACAGTGTTCCGTCCGGTTTACTGTCAAACCAACTGTAGCGAACCTGTTTCTCATGATACTCTTTAATATTTTTGAGTGATTTACGGATGATCTCGACCAAATGTGCATCCACCTGCTCATAAGCTTCTTCGATCTCTTCCTTCGTCACACGAAACGTATCTTCCGTGATCGTTACGCCATCAAATTTCTGCGTATAGTCAAACAGCGCCTGATCTCCCTCTGCTTTGACATGATCCAGAATTTCCTGCACCGTACTCTCAAATTTGCCATACTGGTTTGGGCTTCTCTGCAGCAAATTTTCCAGGATGTTTTCTCTCTCTTTTTCCGTTAATTTTACAATTCTCATACTAAGACCTCATTTCTGTATCTATTTGCTTATTCCGGCAGTACTTCACGCAATTCATGGATCAATTTTGTAATGCGCTCATGCTGCATTTTCATGCTCACTTCATTGACAACGACTCTTGCGGATAACGGACAGATCTCTTCCAATACCTGTAATCCGTTTTCCTTGAGTGTTGATCCTGTCTCTACGATATCAACGATGACTTCAGACAGACCTACGATCGGTGCCAATTCGACCGAACCGTTCAACTTGATGATCTCTACTGTCTGATGTTTCACATTGTAAAAATAATCCTTCGCGATCCTTGGATATTTGCTGGCAACACGGATCAGAGAGCCGTCATGCAGGCGTTCCTTCGCCTCCTCAGGACCGGCTACACACATACGACATTTTCCACAGTTCAGATCAAGTACCTCATACAGCTTACGGCCTTCTTCCAGGATCGTATCCTTTCCGACTACACCAATATCGGCTGCACCCATCTCCACATAAGTCGGTACATCGGATGCCTTGGATAAGAAAAACTTAAAACCCAACTCTTCATTCACGAAGATCAGTTTTCTTGTCTTTTCATCCTTCATCTCCTCACAGGTAATGCCAATTTTTTCCAGCAGACCTAATGTCTGCTTTGCCAATCTTCCCTTTGCCAGGGCAAATGTAATGTATTTCATAGGAGTCCTCCATTTCACGGTTTCTTATAACAACTGCTGCTTCTCGCCTTGTCCGGCAAGGTACAATACCTTATCATTTCCATGTCTCTTTGCATAAGCGATATAAGAGTCCAGTGTCTTTTTGGACGCTTTGCGCATTAACTGCACCATCTCACCATGCTCTCTGAGTACCTTCGCCTCCTGCAATGCCTCTGCTCTTGCCTCCTTTGGATACAACAGCAAAGTACCGCCTACCGATGTCATATCCAATAACTTCTGACGATCCAACGCGATCAAAAGCTGATCCAGCACGATTGCCAGACCGATCGCAGGCGCTTCTTTTCCAAACTGAGCAACAAGTCCATCGTATCTTCCACCGGATGCCACTGCCTCTCCATTTCCATAAGTATACGCACGGAAAATAATGCCGGTATAGTAGCTGTAATGGCTTAACATACTAAGGTCTACCGTAATATAATCCTGCAATTCATACAGCTTGATGATCTCTGCCACATTCTGCAGTCTTTCTAACGCTTTATGTACTCTCTCACTCTGACTTCTGCTCTCCACATAGGCGGTCGCCTCAGACAGATCGTTCAACAGCTCCGGCAGTTTCAAAAATACTTCTTTCAGCTCTGTCTTCACAGTCAATTTATCCAAAAGTTCTTCCACACCGAAGAAGTTTTTGCTCTCGATCAACTCCTGCAGCTGCTCGGTTGTCGCTGCGTCAAATCCCGCTTCCTCTACCAGGCCCCGGAAAAGATCCGCATGTCCGACTTCCAGCTGAAATTCCTGCAATCCGCTCTTTTGCAGACATTCCATCGTCAGTGCCAGCATTTCCGCATCAGCATCAGAACTGTCATCCAAAAACAACTCTGCTCCAACCTGCGTTACCTCCTGCAGTTTACCCTGATACAAGCCTGTATTTACAAAGGTCTGAGATGTATAGCAGAAGCGAAGCTGCTCCTCCTCATCGCGACAATATTTTGCCACACAGCGAGCGATCGGTGGCGTCATATCCGGACGAAGCACTAATGTGTTGTTGCCTCTATCAAAAAATTTGAACATTTCCTTGGAAGAAACCGTACCTCTTTCCTTGCTGAAAATGTCAAAAAATTCAAAGGTTGGTGTCTGTATATTGCGAAATCCATAGGAATTCATCAGATGCTCCAGATCATGCTGGATCTCCAGCTTTCTGGCACACTGGCCTCCATAAATATCGCGCACACCACCCGGTGTGTGCAGCAATTCCACTACATCGCTTTTCTGCATATTACTCATAGTCTTCCCCTTTTCTATTTTTTCTTGTTTTCATGCCCTGTATTATCGTCTGTTGCAATGACTCCCTTTAATACATGCCCGTTGGTGCCTCTTCTTTTGCATCATATCCATGATCGCGCAGCGCCTTTAAGATCTCCTGCTTGTGCTCTTTTCCAAATGCTTCCAAAGTAATTCTAAGTTCTACGGCTGCATTACGGTTGATGCTGACAAACTGGTTGTGCTCCAGACGGATAACATTTCCTTTCTGCTTAGCAATAATATCTGCTACATTGACAAGCTCGCCCGGTCTGTCAGGCAACTGTACTGCTACAGTGAACACACGACCTCTGGCGATTAATCCATGCTGTACAACAGAAGACAAGGTAATGACATCCATGTTACCACCACTTAAGATGGATACCACTTTCTTATCTTTGCATTTCAAATGCTGCAATGCTGCAACAGTAAGCAGACCGGAATTTTCTACGAGCATTTTATGATTTTCCAATACATCAAGGAAGTTTTCGATCAGCTCATTATCCTCGATCGTAATGATATCATCCAAATTCTTCTGAATATATGGGAATACAATATCTCCCGGTGTTTTTACTGCGGTACCGTCAGCGATCGTCTCTACTCCTGGCAGAGTCACCACTTTTCCAGCCTCTAAAGATGCCTTCATGCAGCTTGCGCCTGCGGGCTCAACTCCGATCACGGTAATGTTTGGATTGAGCAGTTTTGCCAAAGTAGACACACCTGCTGCCAGTCCGCCACCACCGATCGGTACTAAGATAATATCTACCGTTGGCAGTTCCTTGAAGATCTCCATAGCGATCGTTCCCTGACCTGTTGCAACTGTCGTATCGTTAAACGGATGAACAAAAGTTGCTCCGGTCTCTTCTGCGATCTCCAATGCTTTCTGACAAGCCTCATCATATACAGAACCATGCAGTACGACTTCTGCCCCATATCCTTTTGTGCGGTTCACTTTGATCAGTGGAGTCGTTGTTGGCATAACGATCGTTGCCGGTACACCAAATAATTTTGCCGCGTAAGCAACACCCTGTGCATGGTTGCCGGCTGATGCCGTGATCAATCCTTTTTCACGCTCTTCCGGTGACATCGTGCTAATCTTATAATACGCTCCGCGCACCTTATAAGCCCCTGTATACTGCATATTTTCCGGTTTTAAGTAAACCTTATTTCCTGTCTGCTGTGAAAAGTATTCACTGTAGATCAAATTGGTAGGAAGCACTACCTCATTTACCTTTTCTGATGCCTCTTCAAACTTGTCTAATGTCATAACTTGCCTCATTTCTACACACTTATATTTTTACGGTACTTGCACCTGGTGTGTACTGGCACATACCGTAATTGTCAAAATTGATCCTACCTACTCCTGATGAAATAGGGCATCTACAAACTGCTCTGCGTCAAAACGCTGCAGATCGTCAATCTTCTCTCCGATACCAATATACTTGACCGGAACTTTCAACTCAGACTGAATAGCGATCGCGATACCACCTTTTGCCGTACCGTCTAACTTCGTAAGTACAATACCGGAAATATCTGTCACCTCGCCAAACTGCTTTGCCTGTGCCAATGCATTCTGACCTGTCGTACCGTCCAATACGATCAGCGTCTCCCGATGCGCCTCCGGATATTCTCTCTCGATGATCCGGTTGATCTTTCTAAGCTCTTCCATAAGATTTTTCTTATTGTGAAGGCGTCCCGCCGTATCACAGATCAAAATATCTGCTTTACGCGCCTTTGCCGCGTTGACTGCATCATACACAACGGCTGCCGGATCTCCACCTTCCTGTCCGGAGATCAGATCCACACCAGCACGATTGGACCACTCTGTCAACTGATCGATCGCTGCCGCACGAAAAGTATCTGCTGCGGCAAGAATGACTTTCTTTCCACTGTTTTTCATCTGTCCTGCTAATTTTCCGGCAGAGGTTGTTTTACCTACACCGTTGACGCCTACCATCAGCACCACAGATTTCTGCTCCTCAAAATCATAGGCATGCTCGTCCACCCGCATCTGTTCTTTGATCGAATCGATCAAAAGCTGCTTGCAGACAGCAATCTCTTTTATTTTCTGTTCTTTTACTTTTTCCTGCAGATCTTCGATGATACGGGCTGTCGTATTCACACCAATATCCGCCATAATGAGTACTTCTTCCAACTCCTCATAAAAGTCATCATCAATCTCTGAAAATCCACTGAAAATGGAATCAATTCCTGCAATAAAGTTATCTCTTGTCTTGGTCAAACCATCTTTCAGGCGGCCAAAAAAACCTTTTTTCTCTGCCATAAACACTCTCCATTGTTTGAAATATTGCTGCATT
>JALEPA010000193.1 GCA_022766515.1 Lachnospiraceae bacterium
CTTCCCACTTTAAAACTCAAAACCTATTGTCATAATACGTATTATGTGAAGAGAATTTTTCATTTTGCAGCATCTGCAACGATTGTAACATATCCTTGTGGCAGTATAGCCCTATAGACGGGCTGCAAGATGAATAACATAGTTACACATAATACGCATTATGACAATGTAGCCTGAGAGCAAAGTGGGAAGTCCGAACTCCTCATTTGTATTTTGCCAACAAACCATTGTTTTTGCTATGTTCCAAACATTCAACATTATACTATACTTCCCCCCGAAACGCAAACTTTCCGCAATTTGTCCGCATGCACAAAAGCATTGAAATACAGATAGGAAATATAGTATAATGATTCTGTATGTGATCAAGGTATCAAATTGGTTTTGTAGTAGATATCCAGGACCCCTTGATCATTGCAATGTAATAGATAACATTATTTAGAGAATGGAGTTTACGCTATGATAAAAACTATGGATTTATCCGGCACATGGGCATTTGCCTTAGATGCCGAAAAACAGGGCATTACCCAAAAATATTTTCAGGCTCTTCCGCAAGACACGATCACTCTTCCGGGAACGACATCTATTGCTAAAAAGGGAACCCCTTCGGATGTAAAAGAAACCGGATTTTTGACAGACCCTTATAAATTTGAGGGCTATGCTTGGTATGCGAAAGAGATCACCTTAAACGATGACAGCATCGGAAAGAATATTTTCCTGCATTTGGAGCGCACCCGTCTGACGAAAGTATGGGTCGACGATCAGCTGGTCGGTGAACGAGACAGTCTGACGACTTCTCACCGCTATGATCTCACTCCTTATATTCAGAATAAAACATTCCGTCTCACCATTCTTGTATCGAATGTCGATTATCCGACAAAGGGCGGACATCTGACCTCCCCTGATACACAGACCAACTGGAACGGTATTATCGGCGAGATCTCACTGCGCATCTTTGATGCACTTTACATTGAAAGCATCAAGACCTATCCGGACATCGACACCAAATCTGTCCGTATAGAAATACACACTGTAAATACGACAGATGCCGACAAGACGGTAACGATCGAAGCAAATGCAAAGCTTATGGACATTTCCGGTGACACCGGAGTCAGTACTCCTGCTGCTTCTTTTGCCGATATTGTATTCCCTGTCGGAAACGGTACCGCTTCTTTTACCTATGCTTTGGGTGATGATGCCGTGCTTTGGAGTGAATACAGTCCTGTGATCTATCGTTTGGAACTGACACTTGCAGGAACTTCCGAGGTTCGTGCAACGACTTTCGGATTGCGTAAATTCTCGACTTCCGAAACAGAGTTTTTGATCAATGGTACACCTACTTTCCTGCGCGGAAAACATGATGGTCTTGTATTCCCTCTGACCGGAGCCGTTCCTACAAGTGTAGAAGAATGGATCCGTGTCATGAAAATCTCAAAATCTTACGGTATGAACCATTACCGTTATCATACCTGCTGTCCTCCGGACGCTGCATTTGTCGCTGCTGATCTGTTGGGTATCTACATGGAGCCACAGCTTCCTTTCTGGGGAACTCTGACTGCAACGGGAGATGAAAACCACAACGAAGAGGAACAGCAATACCTAATCCGGGAAGGTTTCCGCATGATGGAAGAATTTGGTAACCACGCTTCCTACTGTATGATGTCACTGGGAAATGAGCTTTGGGGCAGCAAAGAACGCATGGCGCAGATCATTACCGATTACCGCAATGTCGATGACCGCCACTTATATACACAAGGCTCTAACAACTTCCAGCACACCCCGGTATTATTGCCGGAAGATGATTTTTATGTCGGTGTTCGTTTCAGCAAAAATCGTCTGTTCCGAGGTTCCTACGGTATGTGTGATGCACCGCTCGGACATATCCAGTGGGATGAGCCATCAACAGACCACAACTACGATGAGGTGATCTATCCAACCAATACCGATGGTGATGGTAACGATGAGGCAGAAGAGATCGAGATCCAGTATGGAACCGGCGTAAAGAAAGTAAAAGCAGCCAAGGGCGAGGGTACATTGATCCCTCACATTCCTGTCGTTTCCCACGAGATCGGACAGTACGCTGTCTATCCAAACTTCCGTGAGATCGACAAATATACCGGCGTGTTAAAAGCACGCAACTTTGAAGTATTCCGCGATCATTTAGAAGAAAAAGGCATGTTAGATCAGGCTGACGACTTTTTCTACACAAGTGGAATGTTATCTGTGCAGTGTTATAAAGAAGAATTGGAAGCTGCTGCCCGCACCAAACGCTTAGCCGGATATCAGATCCTCGACCTCCAGGATTTCCCTGGACAGGGTACGGCTTTGGTTGGTATTCTGGATGCCTTTATGGACAGCAAGGGACATGTCACACCAAAGGAGTGGGCAGGCTACTGTTCTGACCGTATCTTATTGGCACAGTTTAAGAAATATGTATACAGAGCCGGAGAAACTTTCCAGGCAGATATGGCGATCCGTTACTACAATCCGGAGAAATTGATTGGCAAAGAATTACACTATGAGTTAGTAGAAAATGATACAACGATCCGCGAGGGATCTGTCGCGATCCCTGATGGCGCTTTTGATCTGGTACAGCTTGGTACTGTCACCTTTGACTTCCCTGACTGCAAGGAGTCAACAATGTATCACTTAAATCTGACCGTACCGGGAACAGACATGGCAAATACCTATGAATTGTATGGATTCCCTGTCCTTACGACAGAAGTTCCTGCTTCCGGCACGATCATTGAGCATGGTGCTCATCCGGTACATGTGACCGCTGATTTTGCCGAAGCAGAAAGCCTGTTGCAGGAAGGCAAACGCGTCCTTTATCTGCCAACCGAGACGGCACAGTCTCTGGAAGGATTTTACTGTACTGATTTCTGGTGCTATCCAATGTTCCGCGATATTTGCGAATGGATGAAAAAACCGGTTGCCGTTGGTACGATGGGTCTGTTGATCCGGGAAGATCATCCGGCACTGGCTTCCTTTGCCACTCACAAGTACGCTACTCCACAGTGGTATAAGATCGTATCTCACAGCGATTGTGTGATCTTGGATGATGCCACCGATAAGACTTACCGTCCGATCGTGCAAATGGTGGATAACTTTGAACGCAATCACAAACTTGGTATCGTAATGGAAGGTACCGTTGGTGAAGGTAAATTATTCATCTGCACCAGCCGTTTGAGTGAGGTCGCTTCCTATCCGGAAATCCAGTGTTTCACGAAATCAATCCTCGATTATGTGACATCCGATGCCTTCGCACCAAAAGATGCACTTGATATGAGTGCACTTAAGCCTGTATTTGTAAAATAGTTTCCTATATACGAATAAAAGAACAAAACCAGCGTTTTGCTCTGTACTCCGCTACATTCCGAGCGTTTTTCATGCAAAAAACTACCGATCATTGGCATAAGCGAATAATCGGTAGTTTTTTTGTTTGCAATGCAAATATTGTGCCTATAGTCCGAAGTTTTAGCAGCTGAAAATTGTATTGCTGTGCCTGTAGTACAAAGTTTACCGGCTGAAAACATATGATTTACCCGTTCTCCGTACCGGCTGATGCCCTGCGGATAAAAGGATTTCTAAAAAACTGGACAAGCAACGGAATCACCATAAAGATCCAAGCGATCGGCTCGGACAGGATCACCGCCCAGTAACCGAGAACCGGGGTCAAAAATACTGCCACCGCAACTTTACAAAGTAATTCCACTGAACTGGAAATGATCGGCGTGACGGTATCTCCGATTCCCTGCATTCCCTGCCGTAAAATACAGATAACCGCCGGAACAAAATACAAGATTGTGTTCACACGCAGATATAAGGATGCCGTCTCGATAATTTTCGGCTGATCGGTTGCGGTAACCATCCGTATCAAGATCGGAGCGATCGTATACGCTGCCACCACTACCCCTGCACACCATATCCAAGTGATCACAATCACTTGTAATAGTCCCTTCTTGACACGATCCGGTCGGTCTGCACCTTTGTTTTGTCCACAGTAAGTCGCCATTGTCGTGCCAAAGATCGTAAATGGCAGCATAAACATCTCACTGATCTTTCGTGCCGCCGTATGTGCCACAATAATATTGGCATTATCCAGGCTGTTGATCGCACCCTGCAGTGCCACTGATCCAATATTGATGAGAGAAGACATAAATCCCATAGAAACACCTGTGCTCAACAATTCCTTGGCAACTTTCCAGCGCACATGCAGATCCATACGGGTAAAATGTAAAATCTCATATCTCTTCCACATGTAACCAAAGCTGGCGAGACAGGCAAGACTCTGTGCGATCACCGTCGCGATCGCTGCACCGCACACCCCCATGCCAAAACTTCCAACGAATAAAATATCTAAACCTACATTCAACAATGCCGATGCGATCAGGAAGATCAATGGTGTCACCGAATCACCGATAGCGCGCAACAATGCAGAACAAAGATTGTACAGCATACTGGTCGTCATTCCTAACAAAATAACCCGAAAATAAGAAACAGACACCGGAATCAGTTTCGACGGTGTCTGTAACCCTTTCAAGATCGGGAAAAGAAAGGCAACACTGACTACCGTAAGACCCAGTGCAATGCCAATTCCCAGCACAAAGGTTGCTCCTACCGCCCTTTTCATCTTGTCGATCTTCCCGGCGCCGAAGTGCCTGGCAACGATAATTGCAAAGCCATTCGTCAAGCCATTTAAGAAACCGATCAGCATACTGTTTAACGATTGCGTTGCGCCTACCGCAGCTAACGCATCTTCTCCCAGATAACTTCCGACTATGCGTGTATCTGCCAAGCTGTAAAACAGCTGAAACAGCAGCCCGATTCCAATCGGCAATGCAAAACCAAGAATCAAGGACAGAGATTTTCCTTTGGTCAAATCTTTCATTTTCTATTCCTTCCTACCGGTCCCGTCTTACAAGGACTGAATGAACCGCAGGAATCCTTCCATACCTTCCGGTGTGTTTTTATAAACACCGGCATGCTCCAGCACTTGCATAAATACGATACCAATTTCTTTTTGTATAATTTCCTCTACATTATCGGCATTGACATCATCATACTTTTGCAAAAATTGCTCTACCCATTCTGCATGTTTTGCCAGCTGCTCATCAGCTGCAATGTCTTTTCCTTCCACAATAAACTCGCCGAGACGCTGCATCTCTTCCTTCAATCTGGCTGGTAATACCGCAAGACCCATCACCTCGATCAAGCCGATATTTTCCTTCTTGATATGATGCAGTTCCTGATGTGGATGGTACACACCCAATGGATATTCCTCTGTCGTAATGTTGTTACGAAGCACAAGATCCAACTCATACTTGCCATCGCGCATTCTGGCGATCGGTGTGATCGTATTGTGTGGCTCGCCATCGGTCTCTGCAAAAATAAATGCTTTCTCGTCTGTATAACCTCTCCAAGCATCTAAAATATGCGTTGCCGCTGCCACAAGCACTTCCGGCTCTTCATGACGAATACGGATCACTGACATAGGCCATTCTACAATACCAGCCTCTACCTCAGGGAATCCGGCAATCGACACCTCCTTACGGATGCCTGCTCTCTCCATAGCGAACTCATAATGTCCACCCTGAAAATGCTCATGTGCCAAAATAGAACCGCCTACGATCGGCAGATCGGCATTGGAACCGACAAAATAATGCGGAAACTGTGTGATAAAATCCAACAGTTTGCGGAATGCCGACTCATCGATCTTCATTGGCGTATGTTGTCCATTAAACAGAATGCAATGCTCATTGTAATAAACAAAAGGAGAATACTGCAGTCCCCACTGTCCGCCGTCAATCGTCACGGGCATCACACGATGATTCTGTCTTGCCGGATGATTCAGTCTTCCGGCATATCCCTCATTTTCCTTACACAGCAAACATTTTGGATAAGCACTCTGTGGCGCATTCTTTGCTGCTGCGATCGCCTTCGGATCTTTTTCCGGCTTCGACAGATTGATCGTCACATCCAGCACACCATACTTCGTATCGGCTGTCCATTTCACATCTTTTTTAATGCGATAACGACGAATGTAATCGGTATCACAACTAAATTTGTAATAAAAATCTGTTGCCTCTTTTGGAGACTTTGCATACAATTCGCGGAATTTACGAATGACAACACTTGGCGCAGGCACTAATGCGCTCATCAATTTGGTGTCAAACAGATCACGGTAAGCAACCGTATTTTCTGCAAGCACACCATTCTCATAAGCATTGTCCATCAGATCCGATAAGATCTCCTCCAACGGACGCTCCGGCACCTGCTCAGGAGCCGTAAACTCATCCAATCCCATGATCTCCAACAAACGATTGATCGTGTAGATACGATCTTCCGGCGCAACCAGCCCGGTCTTCTCTCCATAGGCTTCCAGCTGCGCAATCAACAGATTATTATCTTTCATATTTGTTCTCCATTTCTGAATCTTTCTCATATTGCAAGCGGACGATTAGCGAACTTTGTCCCCTTTGATCTCGATCATATGATTTACTGCATGCTCCAGTGCATCGATAGAAGCGCGAATGATATCCTCATCACTGCTAACGCCCCAATACAGCTGCTTCTCGTCCTGCGTAACTCCTACATAAGCAATCGCTTTAGAGGATGATGTCTTCGACAGTGCATGCTCCTCATATACATCCAAAATATAATTAATGCCAAGATATTCCTTGATCGCATTATTGACAGCGTTCAAGCGGCCATTTCCTTTGGCAGTCACAACTTCCTTTACACCGTCTTTCTCAAAAGTAACCTGTGTCGTAATTCCATCAACCTGCTGGAAATGCACTTCCGTAATGGCAAAATTGCGTTTTGGATTTTCATAAGTATCCTTAAATACTTTTAACATCTCTTCCGGACTAAGCTCTGCATGCGCATGATCGGATACACCCTTCATCAGGTAACCAACCTCTTCTTTCATCTGATCCGGAAGTACCAATCCAAAATTGTGCTTTAATACATACGCAACGCCACCCTTACCGGACTGGCTGTTAATACGAATAACATCGGAATCGTAAGTTCTTCCCACATCCTTTGGATCGATCGGCAGATAAGGCACTGTCCAAAGTGTCTGCTTCTTCTCCTCACGGTAAGTCATACCCTTAGAGATCGCATCCTGATGAGATCCGGAAAATGCGGTAAATACCAGTTCTCCGGCATATGGCTGACGCTTAGATACCTGCATGTCGGTCAGTCTTTCGTATGTATCTACAATCTCCTGCATGTTGTGGAAATCTAACTTAGAATCCACACCATGAGAATGAAGATTCATAGCGACTGTCACGATGTCCAGGTTACCGGTACGCTCTCCATTACCAAACAGGGTACCCTCCAGACGGTCTGCTCCTGCAAGAACACCAAGCTCTGCCGTTGCAACACCGGTACCACGATCGTTGTGTGGATGCAGTGAAAGTACAACATTATCACGATATTTCAAATGTTTGCTCACATACTCTACCTGGCTGGCAAATACATGAGGCATCGCATTCTCTACGGTTGCCGGAATGTTAATGATCGCCGGAGCTTCCTTTGTAGGCTGCCATACATCTAAGACAGCGTTACATACTTCCACAGCATAATCCACTTCTGTGCCATGAAAACTCTCCGGACTGTACTCAAAACGGAAGTTGCCCTTTGCTTCTGCAGCAAGTTCCTTTAATAATTTTGCACCATCAATGGCGATCTGCTTGATCTCCTCTTTGGACTTACGGAACACCTGCTCTCTCTGTGCGACAGATGTAGAATTATATACATGCACGATTGCATTCGGAGCACCATCCACTGCCTCAAAAGTCTTACGAATGATATGCTCTCTTGCCTGAGTCAATACCTGAACCGTCACATCATCCGGGATCAGATTGCGGTCGATCAATGTACGCAGGAAAGTAAATTCCGTTTCTGATGCTGCCGGGAATCCTACTTCAATCTCCTTAAAACCAATCTTTACGAGCATCTTGAAAAATTCTACCTTCTCTTCAAGGCTCATTGGCTCGATCAATGCCTGATTACCATCACGCAGATCCACGCTGCACCATACCGGCGGGGTGTCGATCATATCCTTCTTCACCCACTCATAACACTCTTCCGGTGGCATAAAATAACTCTTCTGATACTTTTCAAATCCTTTCATGTCAATCCTCTCTTTCCTTCGCCTGCGAAAATATGAATGAAATCGTTGGTAATCCTCTTAGGAAACAAGAAGTTTCCTATAAAATAAAAAAGCCCCTATACTATTATAGAGACGAAAAATCCGCGTTACCACTCTTATTCATGAAAATCATGCGCTCACAGGTACATCTTGGTTGCATCAATACCTTTCCCCTATAACGGTGGGACTCCGTCCAAATCTACTATTCGTTCAACCGGCTGCTCCGAGACGAGTTCTCCGTTTTGCCTCTACTGTTTCGCATCAACCAACAGCTTTCTGTATTCCGCGCCACAGATACTACTTCTCTTCATCACATTTCAACTGCTATCATAGCACATCTGTCACTATTTGAAAAGACCCAAATTGGTATTTTTTCTTATTAAGATTAAGGAGCAAAACAAAATTCGTTTTGCTCCTTTGTCTCTGTACAGTGATCCTGCTCTCTATCTACAGATGTAGTACACGCTCTTTAATTTCCTGTGTTCTTCCCTGATTCCAAAATTGCGTTCCAATGTATCCACAAGTTCTTCTGGCTACATTCATCTGATTTTGATCGGTGTTACCACAATTTGGGCACTCCCAGATCAGTTTGCCATGTGAATCCGTAACGATCTGGATCTGTCCCGTATATCCACAACACTGGCAATAATCGCTCTTTGTATTCAGTTCTGCATACATAATATTGTCATAAATGTATTTCATGACATTGAGGACCGCCTCAATATTATTCTCCATATTTGGTACTTCCACATAACTGATCGCACCACCCGGAGACAGTTCCTGAAACTGTGACTCAAACTTCAACTTATCAAACGCATTGATCTCTTCGGTCACATGCACATGATAGCTGTTGGTGATATAGCCCTTGTCCGTGACACCCGGAATGATCCCGAAGCGTTTCTGCAGACATTTGGCAAATTTATAGGTCGTTGATTCCAAAGGTGTTCCATACAAACTAAAATCAATATTTGTCTCTTCTCTCCATTTGGCACATGCATCATTCATATGCTGCATAACCTGCAGCGCAAATGGCGTTGCCTCCGGATCGGTATGGCTGTGACCCGTCATATACCGGGTACACTCGCACAGACCCGCATATCCTAAGGAGATCGTAGAATATCCATTAAACAGCAGTTTGTTGATCGTCTCACCCTTTTTCAAACGGGCTAACGCTCCATACTGCCACAAGATCGGAGCCACATCCGATGGCGTATCTAACAGTCGTTTATGTCTACACATCAGTGCACGGTAGCATAACTGCAGACGCTCATCAAAAATCTCCCAAAACTTGTCCATATCTTTGCCGGAAGAGCAGGCAACATCTACCAGATTGATCGTTACGACACCCTGGTTAAATCTTCCATAAAACTTTGGCTTGTCCTGCTCATCGTGATATACCGTCAGGAACGAACGACATCCCATACATGGATAGCAGTTGCCATCTTTCAGCTTTCGCATGACCTTTTCGGAAATATAATCCGGAACCATTCGTTTTGCCGTACATTTCGCCGCAAGTTTCGTCAGCTCATAATACTTACTGTCCTCGTGGATATTATCCTCTTCCAACACATAAATCAGCTTTGGAAATGCCGGTGTGATATAGACGCCTTTTTCGTTTTTTACGCCCAAGATCCTCTGGTTCAAAATCTCCTCTGTGATCATGGCAAGATCGTCACGGATCTGTCCCTCCGGTACTTCATCTAAGTACATAAATACCGTAACAAATGGTGCCTGTCCGTTGGTCGTCATCAAAGTAATGACCTGATACTGGATCATCTGCACACCGCGCTTGATCTCATCTTTGACACGCTGCTCGGCAATATCGTTGATCTGCTCCTGCGTATATGCCACTCCCGCATTGTCAAGTTCCTCTTTGACCTGTCTGCGGAACTTCTGTCTGCTGACATCGACAAACGGTGCCAAATGTGCCAGGCTGATACTTTGACCACCGTACTGCGAACTGGCGATCTGCGCAATGCTCTGTGTCGCAATGTTGCAGGCAGTCGAAAAACTCTTAGGAGTATCGATCATCGTCTCGCTAATGACCGTTCCATTCTGTAACATATCTTCCAGATTCACGAGACAGCAGTTGTGCATATGCTGTGCAAAATAATCAGAATCATGGAAGTGAATGATTCCCTGTTCATGCGCCTCTACGATATCTTCCGGCAGCAAAAAACGCTTCGTAATGTCTTTGCTGACCTCGCCAGCCATATAATCTCGCTGCACACTGTTGACCACCGGATTTTTATTGGAATTTTCCTGCTTCGCCTCTTCGTTATTACATTCCAAAAGACTCAAGATCTGCTTGTCCGTAGAATTGGATTTACGCACCAACGCTCTTGTATAACGATAGGTGATATACTTTCTGGCAAGCACAAACGCTCTCTTGTTCATAATCTGATCCTCGACCAGATCCTGAATCTCCTCTACGCTTGGGGTGCGTCCCAGATCCTGACAGATCTGCTCCACATTGGCAGAAATTTCTGCGATCTGTTCCTCCGACAATCTCTCGATCGCCGGCACCTCTTTATTCGCCTTTTGAATCGCTGCTGTGATCTTATTAGAATCAAAACGGGTCTCCACTCCGCTTCGTTTCATGATGTTCATGAACATACCTTCTTTCCTGATTGATCGCTCTTTTTCCCTTTGCAAAGTATCACCAAACGCTTTCTCAG
>JALEPA010000196.1 GCA_022766515.1 Lachnospiraceae bacterium
GTTACGTCAAACTGCATCTTGCGGCTTTCCTGTCGTGCCTCGAAACTCTCGAAGCGATGCTCCTTCACCACCTCCTTCAGTTTATCCAGCAGCAGGAACCGGAAGCCATTCACCATCCAGGTTTTGAGCGACATTTGGAAATAATAGTAGTCGCCCGGTATATCTGCCACTCTGACCATACCCTCGATCGTGTTTGGAAGTTCGACATACATGCCCCAGCTTGTCACACCGGACACAACACCCTCAAAGGTTTCTCCGATAAACTGCAGCATATATTCCGCTTTCTTCATCTTCTCCACTTCACGCTCTGCATCATCTGCACGCCGCTCCAGACGGCTCGTCTCAGCTGTCACCTCCGGCAGGATCTGCTCATAATGACGGATCCGATTTTCCCGCAATCCTCCTCGCAGATTTTCCTTGATAATACGATGGATCTGCAGATCCGGGTATCTGCGGATCGGAGAAGTGAAGTGACAGTAATACTTCATGGCGAGACCAAAATGACCTTCACAGCCCGTTGTATATTTTGCCTGTTTCATGGAACGAAGTGCCAGTCTTCCGATCAATCCCTCTTCCGGTGTACCGGCTGCTTTGGACACCAGCTTTTGGATCTCTTTTGGATGGATCTCATCTTCTGCTCCCATCTTGATCGTATAGCCGAAGTTATTTACAAAAATGCCTAACTGCTGTATCTTCTCGCTATCCGGTGCCTCATGCGTACGATAGACAAATGGCATTTCCTGCCAATAGTAATCCTCCGCTACCGTCTGATTTGCCGCAAGCATAAACTCCTCTATAATGCGATGTGCATTGTTTCTCTCATATTCCATGACATCGATCGGCTTGCCCTTTTCATCCAGAATGATCTTACTCTCCGGGAAATCAAAGTCGATGGAGCCTCTCTTAAAACGGCGTTCCCGCAGGATCACTGCCAGTTCATACATTAACTCAAACATCGGGATCAGCTCACTGTAAGTCTGTCTTTCCTGCTCATCCTGCAGCTCCACGATCTTATGCACACTCGTGTAAGACATTCTGCGGTCTACACGAATAACCGTTTCCTCGATACGATGCTCCACGATCTCACCCTTGGCATTGATGTCCATCATACAAGACAATGCCAAACGATCTACGCCCTGATTCAGGGAACAGATTCCATTAGACAGCTTATGTGGCAGCATTGGGATCACGCGATCCACCAGATACACGCTTGTGCCTCGTTTTAATGCCTCTTTATCTAATGGAGATTTCTCCGTCACATAATTGCTGACATCTGCGATATGAACGCCCAAATGGTACATGTTTCCTTCTTTTGTCAGAGTAATGGCATCATCCAGGTCTTTCGCATCCTCACCGTCGATCGTGACTGTCTGCAGATCACGGTAATCCACTCTTCCTGCCTTTTCTTCTTCGGACACTTCATCCGGAATATTCTCTACCTGATCCATCACTTCGTCCGGATATTCTTCCGGAAGTCCATAGGCTTTGATCACCGATAAAATATCAACGCCCGGATCATTCACATGTCCCAGGATCTCGATCACTCGTCCCTCAGGATTGTGATTATCACTGCCATAGTCTGTGATCTCTACAACTACCTTATGTCCGGTAACCGCACCTTTCGACTCTGCTTTTGGAATGTAAATGTCCTTGGCAAATTTATGATTGTCGGCAACTACAAATCCAAAGCTCTTACTCTTGGAATAAATACCAACAACGATCGAAGAACCTCGCTCTAACACACTGACGACATGTGCCTCTTTCCTCTTGCCTGTCTGCTTCGCATCCACGCTGATCCGAACGGTGTCTCCATCCATAGCATTAAGCACCTGATGCGCCGGAATGAAGTAATCCTCTTCCTCGCCCTCTACACGCACAAAACCAAATCCCTTTTGCGTTGCCATAAATTTTCCGGTCAACAGATTGTCTGCCAATGGCTGCACTTTTCCCTTTTGGTTAATATGCAGTTTCCCCTCTTCTACCAATGCTTCGACTACACGACGAAGATCCTTCTTCTCCGCTGCCGGCACCTGCAGTACCATTGCCATTTCCTTGACAGACATTGGTCTATATTCCTTATCAGTCACGAAGTCAACCACCAGTTTTTTCTTCTCTTCCATGATTTCTTTTTTCATATGGATCACCTTCTTCTTGATACAGCACTTGTCATGCTAATCCTATAGATTGAAAATAAGGGATTGCCTGTTGGCAATCCCTTTTACTATCTTGTGTAAGTAAACTACGGTACAAGCAATCCCTATCAGACTGCTCTGCACTGTCTTACTGGAATATACTCAAATTGAGCACTAAGGAAAGTACTACAAATACTACAGCAAGAATCTTAGTAGCAAGCTCTAATCCACCTTCCATGGAACGGCCCTTGTTCTTACCCCAGTATGTCTCTGCTGCTCCACTGATCGCACCAGTAAGACCAGCCTGCTTTCCTTCCTGCATCAATACGATCACAGTAAGTACGCAACATACTAAAATATATACCAACAACAAAATCGTATGCAATGTATGAATCATCGCTATATCCTCCATTCTATTTGATGTCTGCTATTCTTTTCAAAAAAGTGCATACATCCTTTAATATATAATAATACCATATTATAATAGCATATCCTACCTTGAATGGCAAGTGCTACTTTGGCTGACAGCCCCCGTATTATTTACGGACCAGCAAAGATTTTCCTGTCATTTCTTTTGGCTGCTCTAATCCCATGATCTCGATCAATGTTGGAGCAATATCTGCCAAGCATCCACCATCACGAAGCGTATAATTGTCATCATAGTTTACCAGGATAAACGGAACAGGATTGGTTGTATGTGCAGTATGTGGCTCACCTGTCTCATAATCGATCATCTTCTCTGCATT
>JALEPA010000206.1 GCA_022766515.1 Lachnospiraceae bacterium
CCGGACAGTTACTATTGGTTCCTCTGCATTGGCAGAGTGAGGAATATGGTTTTATTGCAATCTCCAACGACTGGGACAAACTGGATTACAGCGTTTTGTACGAGTTTACAATGAGTATCAATCAAGTGCTTGGTGCTGTCCGTAAACAGGCACAGTTATATGGTATGTATGTAAGGGATGCGCTTACTTATTTGTACAATCGACAGGGCTTTTATTCTGTTTTGGAAAAACGCATGAAACAGTTGCAGGATAAAAAGAAGGTTCTGTTTTTGGCGTCCGTAGATATGGATTGCTTAAAATATGTGAATGACACTTTTGGGCATAGTGAGGGAGACTATGCGATTTGCCGGATCGGTGAGGTGTTGGAGAAGACGGTGGAAGGAAGAGATGGCATCTGTGCGAGATTTGGTGGCGACGAATATACCGTTGGTATTTTGCAGGACGAAACACAGGTGGATGAACAATTTTTTGAGAATTATCCGGTGCTTCTGCAGGAGGCATTGGATGAGCTGAATAGCCATACGGGAAAACCATATCAGATCAGTGTAAGCTGTGGCGCAGTGTGGAAAGAGATAGGGAAAGTGGATGAGCTGGAAAGCTTGATGATCGAGGCAGACAGTGCGATGTATGTCTGCAAAGATAAGCACCACAAGGAACTGGGGCTTGAAGTACGGCGTTAATGAAGGAGGAAATAGAGTTATGGCTTGGTATGATGAGGCAGTATTTTATCACATTTATCCGTTGGGATTGTGTGGCTGTGCAAAAGAAAATACAGGAGTGGCGGAATCTCATTTCCCACAGTTAAAACAATGGGCGGAACACGCTGCAAAGTTAAATTTTACAGCGTTATATATTGGACCATTATTTGAATCTGTGGGACATGGTGATGAGACAACGGATTATTATCAGGTGGATCGCCGTATTGGTACAAACGATGACTTTAAGGAATTTGTTGCTTATTGCCAAAGCATTGGTCTTCGCGTGATCGTGGATGGCGTGTTTAATCATGTGGGAAGAGAATTTTTTGCCTTTAAGGATGTGCAGGAAAAACGAGAGCAGTCGAAATATTGCAGTTGGTTCTGCAATCTGAATTTTGGTGGTAATAACGAATATAACGATGGTTTTAGTTATGAAAACTGGGGCGGTTATAACCTGTTAGTCAAATTGAACCAGCAAAATCCGGAAGTGCAGGAGCATATCTTTAATGCGATCCGTTTCTGGGTGTCAGAGTTTGGAATCGATGGTATCCGTTTGGATGCAGCGGATGTATTGGATCATGGATTCATGCATGCAATGCGTCAGGTGACAGATGGACTGAAACCGGATTTCTGGCTTATGGGCGAGGTAATACATGGAGATTACAGCCGTTGGGTCAATGATCAGATGTTACATTCCGTTACCAATTATGAACTTCATAAGGGCCTGTATTCCGGACACAATGATCACAACTATTTTGAGATTGCTCATTCTGTAAAACGCCTTTTGGGCATTTGCGGGGACTATCGCCTGTACACATTTATGGACAATCATGATGTAGAGCGTATCTATTCCAAGCTGAATAACAAAGAGCATTTATCGTTAGTGATGTTGTTGGTATATACCTTATATGGAATCCCTTCCATGTATTATGGATCGGAGTTTGGTATTGAGGGAAAGAAAGAACAGGGATCGGATTGGAATCTCAGACCATATTTGGATCTGAAAGACTATGAGAATGCTGATGAGACGAACCCATACACGAAGCTATGCAAAGCATTGGGTGGACTGAAAAAACAATTCCCGGAGTTGTCTTGGGGCAGCTATCAGGAACTGTCATTGACGAACAGGCAGTTTGCGTACAGCCGTAATTTGGACAACAATGCGGTGATCACATTGTTAAACTGCGATGACACTCCTGCAACGATCACGGTGCAGGCACCGGTATCAGCTGCGCACGCAACTGATGTGTTGAAGATGTCAGAGGAATGTTATTTCGAGGGAGGACAACTTCGAGTGACACTTCCGGCAAATACCGGTACGGTTGTTTATGTGAGTGATAAGATTCCGGATCTCAAAGAACAGGAAAAGTCAGAATCTAGCGTAGAGGCAGATGCGTACATGGCAGAAGAGGCAGCTGCAGGTACAGAAGAGCCATCAGCAGAGATAGAATTTGCCGATGTTGTCGACATCAGTCAGCCGGATGATATGGTCACAGGTCAGTCGGGAGAGACAGCATCAAAAGATCGCCCACAGCCAAAGGTTCTGATCTTAAATGGTTCGCCACATAGCAATGGTTCTACGGCTACTGCGATCAGTCAGGTTGTACAGGAGTTGGGAAAGGCAGGAATTGCCACAGAAGTTGTTGCCGTAGGACATTTGCCGATCCGCAGCTGTGTTGCCTGCGGTGGTTGTGCAGCGACCGGAAAATGCGTCTTTGACGATCTTGTAAATGAAGTGGCAGAAAAATTTGAGCAGGCAGATGGATTGATCGCAGCTTCTCCGGTATATTACGCTTCTGCAAATGCAACCTTGGTAGCATTTATGACTAGACTGTTTTACAGTACACATTTTGATAAATCAATGAAGGTTGGTGCCTCCATCGTATCAGCAAGAAGAGGCGGATGTTCGGCAACCTTTGATGAGTTAAATAAATTCTTTACCATCTCCGGTATGCCGGTTGTTTCCAGTCAGTATTGGAACAGTATACATGGCAACAATGCCGAGGAAGCATCACAGGACGGAGAGGGATTGCAGATTATGCGTACCCTGGGAAAGAACATGGCATTTTTGATCAAGAGCATTGCACTGGGAAAAGAGCAGTACGGATTGCCGGAAAAGGAAGAACGCATCGGTACGAATTTTATTCGCTAGGGCAACAAGAGCAAAGTCAGCACTTTGCTCTGAAAGAATTGCTAAGGCAATTCTTAGTGGCATAATTTTACAAAATAAAACGAGTTCCACTACATAGTGAGCATTTTCTATACCCTGACAAAGAGCAATTTCTCATACAAAAAAACACTCGGCGTGAACCGAGTGTTTTTTGATAGTAAGAATGTTTATGATGTTTCTTATTGAGCGGTCTTGTTAAATAATTTGACACCATCTTCCTGACCATATACGGCAAAACCATCATAGCCATTGTTCTCTAATTTATTTAAGAATTTACCAAGTTTTTTCGGTCTGGCGATTGTAGACACCAGATAATCAGAACGAAGTTCTTCTGCATAGGACAATGCTGCAGCAAAAGTGTCCGGATCATAGAACACGGCGATCTTCTTTTTCTGATCAGGAATATCATATGCCTGTTCCATTAAGATTCCAAAGATACGCTCAAAACCAATGGAAAAACCAACGGCAGGGATATCTTCATTTAAGAACTTACCGATCAGGTTGTCATAACGACCACCACCTGCAACAGCTCCGCTATATCCGGCTGCCTCTACCTCAAAGATCGTACCGGTATAGTAACCTTGTCCTCGCACAAGCGATGGTGTAAATTCGATTGCAAAAGCACCGTTAGAAACCGTTGTAACCGTATCCATAATGTATTTCAAAGAAGCAACATAAGAGGCATCGCATACTTTTGATACGGCATCCAGATCCAAGGCACCGTTTTCAAACAAACCGACAAATTTGGTGATTGCATTGTCTTCAAAACCACATTCTGTTAACTCCGCTTTAATACCGTCCATACCGATCTTATCCAGCTTGTCAAAGATGATCGCAAGTTTTTCATGATCTTCCTCAGCAAAACCTGCATAAGTAAAGATCGCTTTCAAAATGCGTCGGTCGTTGATCTTTACCTTATAATCTTTCAGACCGATGCGGTTTAATGCTTTCGTTGTTGTTAAGATCAATTCTACTTCTGCATCAGGAGACGCATTTCCGATAATATCAATATCACACTGCATAAATTCACGCAAACGACCTTTTTGTGGGCGTTCAGCACGATACACGCGGTCCATCTGGATGACCTTAAACGGATTCATTAAGTCATTGCGGTTATTTGCATAATAGCGGGAGAGCGGAAGTGTCAGGTCATAGCGAAGTCCCATGTCAGACAGTTCCTTTTCGGTAGGATCTTCTTTGGCAAGAGCAGAAGAAAGTTTCTGACCTCGCTTTAAGATCTTGAAGATCAGGTTGAGATTTTCACCACCCTCACTTTTATCCAGGTTGACGCCATCTTCAATGATAGGAGTGGTAATGCGTTCGAATCCGGCTTCCTGGTAGGTGTTTTTTATAATTTCCTGCAAGAAATCTCGGATCGCGACTTCTTTTGGAAGATAGTCTCTGGTACCTTTTACTGGTGTTGCTTTCATAACATACATCCTTTCCGTCTATAGTTTGTCTCTTTTTCTCTTTAATCGTGTAATAGTCTATCACATTTTTGCATGTCGGGCAAATGTTTTGACTTATTGGCTGGAATAGTGTACTATGATTTGAGTATGTATTTTTTCTCACTGACAGACAGAAGGGTGTGAGCCATTCTGAAAGAGTGAGCAGAAGATGCTGCAAGAGTAAAGAAGATACAGTAACAAAACAAATGGAGGAACTAGAACTATGGACAAGAAGTTAAAAGTTGGTATCCTTGGTGGTACGGGAATGGTAGGACAGAGATTTATTGCACTTTTGGAGAATCATCCTTGGTTTGAGGTTACAGCAATCGCTGCAAGCCCACGCAGTGCCGGCAAGACTTATGAGGACGCGATTGGCGGTCGTTGGAAAATGACAACACCAATGCCGGATGCCGTTAAGAAGATCGTTGTACAGGATGTCAGCGATGTTAAGACCGTAGCTTCCTCTGTTGATTTTGTTTTTAGTGCAGTAGATATGACAAAGGAAGAGATCAAGAAGATTGAAGAAGAGTATGCGAAGACTGAGACACCGGTTGTTTCTAATAACAGTGCACACCGCTGGACACCGGATGTACCAATGGTAGTACCTGAGTTAAATCCGGAGCATATGGAAGTTATCGAGGCGCAGAAGAAGCGTTTGGGCACAACAAGAGGTTTTATTGCTGTAAAGCCTAACTGCTCTATTCAGAGTTATACACCTGCATTACACGCATTGAAGGTTGCAGGATTTGAGCCGGAGACAGTTGTGGCTACAACTTATCAGGCAATTTCCGGTGCAGGTAAGACTTTCAAGGATTGGCCGGAGATGGAGCACAATATCATTCCATTTATCGGTGGAGAAGAAGAGAAGAGTGAGCAGGAGCCACTTCGTATCTGGGGACATGTAGAGAATGGTCAGATCGTTAAAGCAGATGGTCCGGTTATTACAACACAGTGTATCCGTGTTCCTGTACAGGATGGTCATACTGCAGCAGTATTTGTAAACTTCAAAGAGGGAAAGAAACCTACGAAAGAGCAGATCATCAAGGCTTGGACAGAGTACAGTGGACTTCCACAGGAGTTAAATCTTCCAAGTGCACCAAAGCAGTTTATCCAGTATTTGGAAGAGGATAATCGTCCACAGGTATCTTTGGATGTAAATTATGAGAATGGATTTGGTGTGTCTATGGGACGCTTGAGAGAGGACACAGTATTTGATTATAAGTTTGTTGGCTTGTCTCACAATACGGTTCGTGGTGCAGCAGGTGGAGCCGTGCTTACTGCTGAGTTGTTGACAGCTAAGAACTATATTACAGCAAAATAATCAAGTAACATGCAGCGAAGATTAAGGGGGGATTGCCCATGAATCGATATCGGATTCTTGTCAAAGGAATTGTACAGCGGGAGGACAAATTTCTGGCTGTGGAGAAATGGTATGATGATAATATTGTAGATCCTTATCAATGGGAGTTTGTAGATGGAGAGGCTGAGTTTGGCGAATCTCCGGATGCGGCTGTAGTGCGTATCATTCAGGAGCAGACAGGACTGATCACCGTTGCTGACCGAATTTTGTACACCTGGACTTTTATGATCGGTTCAGAGTGCAATCTGGGACTGGCGTATTTGTGTCTTACCGAGATGGACGAAGACGGCGTACAGTTGTCAGAAGATCTGCACGATGCAAAATGGATCACTTCGGATGAATTTGATGAAGTGATCAACAACAAACGAATGCTTGCGGATTTGCAGCAAGCAGATGTGTATTAGAGGTAAGTTCGTAAGAACTGGATGGAGGCATCTGCCCGGTAAGACCGGCAGGTGCTCTCTGTGTATATATAGGAAGAAAAATGGAGGAGATCCACTTGAAAACATTATTAGTTGGAGGCCGTGTTGTTGATCCGTCACAGGGCTTGGATGAGCAGATGGATGTGCTGATCGAAGACGGCAAGATCAAAGCATTAGGCACAGAAATCACCGGAGAGGCAGAGAATACGATCAATGTGCAGGGTAAGGTGGTCATGCCGGGATTTATAGATCTGCATGTTCATTTGAGAGAACCGGGATTTGAGTATAAGGAGACGATCGCGACAGGATCACAGGCAGCAGCCAGAGGTGGTGTCACGACAATCTGTCCTATGCCAAATACCAAGCCGGTGATCGACAGCCCGGAGAGAGTCAAAGATCTGTTGGAGCGTGCGAAAGATGCTCCTGTACATGTATTGCCGATCGGTGCTGTGACACTGGGGCAGGAAGGAAAAGAATTGGCGGATATTGCCGGAATGAAAGAAGCCGGAGCGGTGGCTCTGAGCGAGGACGGCAAGTCTGTAATGGATACTTTGGTATTTCGTCATGGCTTACAGGAAGCAGCGGCACAGGACATTCCTATGTTCTCGCATTGCGAAGATAAGGCGTTGGTCGATGGTGGTGTGATGAACGCAGGAGATAAGGCAAAGGAATTAGGCCTTCCGGGCATTACTAATGCGGTAGAGGATGTGATTGTTGCCAGAGATATTTTGATGGCAAAAGAGACCGGATGCAGACTGCATTTGTGCCATTGTTCTACGGCAGACAGCACTGTTTTAGTAGAGATGGCAAAGAAACAGGGGCTTCCGGTGACAGCAGAAGTGTGTCCGCATCATTTTACAATGAGTGACGATGAGATCACCGAAGATCATGGAAGATTTAAAATGAATCCACCGCTGCGGAGCAGAGTGGATGTGGAAGTATTGAAGAAAGCATTGGCAGACAATGTGATGGAAGTGATTTCGACCGATCATGCACCACATGGAGCGGAGGAAAAAGATCAGTCGATGAGAAAGGCACCGTTTGGAATCGTAGGACTTGAGACATCGTTTGCGTTGTCGTATACCGAATTGGTCAAAGGCGGAGTGATGTCGTTGTCAGATCTGGTGGCTAAGATGAGTACCAATCCGGCAAAAGTATTGCGCATTCCAAAGGGAAATTTGCGTCCGGGCAGTGCAGCAGATGTTGTAGTCGCTGATATTGATACCGAGTATCATATCGACAGCAGCACATTTGCTTCTAAGGGCAAAAATACACCATTTGATGGCAAAGCCGTATATGGACAGATTGAAAAAACATTTGTCGATGGCAGATTAGTATATGAAAAATGATCCAAGAGGAGGAAAGATACATGATAAATCAGTTGATTCAGGAAATTACTAAGAAAGATGCACCGATCGTAGTGGGATTGGATCCGATGTTAAACTATGTGCCGGAGCATATTTGCAAGGCAGCGTTTGAGCAGTATGGAGAGACGCTGGAGGGAGCAGCAGAGGCAATCTGGCAGTATAATAAGGGCATTGTGGATGCTACTTATGATCTGATCCCTGCCGTAAAGCCACAGATCGCTATGTATGAGCAGTTTGGT
>JALEPA010000219.1 GCA_022766515.1 Lachnospiraceae bacterium
GATGACAAAAATATGCAAAGATATGCCAAAATATGCCAGAATAAGTGAAAAATGAAGAAAGGTAAAAAGGCTTGAAAAGCCCGAAAATACTGGAAATATGAGAAAAATCAAGATTTTATTTGTTTGCCACGGCAATATTTGTCGTAGCACAATGGCGCAGTTCGTCCTACAGGACCTTGTAAACCGTGCCGGATACAAAAACAATTTTTACATCGATTCTATGGCGACAAGCACGGAGGAGATTGGCAACGGACCACATTATGGGACGGTTGCGAAGTTACGACGGGTTGGTGTCCCTGTTTTGGAACATTATGCGAAGCAAGTTCGTAGAAGTGATTACCACAAGTTTGATTATATTATTGGAATGGATCAGTGGAATTATCGCAACATGATGCGTATCTTTGGCGAGGATCCGGAGCAGAAGGTGTCCCTTTTGTTGGACTTTACGGATCGACCGGGAGAGATCGCAGATCCCTGGTATACCGGCAATTTTGATGAGACTTATCAAGATGTGTTGGATGGATGTGAAGGATTTTTGGCATATTTGCGGGAGCAGGGAAAGCTATAAGATGGGAAGTATAGAAAAGAGGTAAAGATGTTTGAGTTTATACATGGACTTGGCAAAAATAAGGAGTTAGAGACGATCATGCAGGAGATTGACTCGAATATTGCCAATAATTACAAGGATGCGGCGCAGGAGGCGTTTGTTCTTTTGGAGCAGAAGTTCCAAGAACTGTCGGATAAGGGACAGTTAAAGGATAAACAGATTGCAGAGTATCAATACAAAATCGCTGCCTATCAAGAAACTTTGCGCGGTTTTTCACACAAAGACCAGAAACCATATTGGCATTCCTGAAAATGGTTTCTGGTCCTAGCATACTTTTTGGGGAATAGACAACTACATTATTCTGATTCGTTACCCTTTACATAGGTGATACTTGATACCCCGTTAATGTCATAAGATACACGCATGTATACCGTATCGCTTCCTGTACCCGCGTAGTAAAGATGGGTATAATCACTGGAGGCACCGTAATCGTTACTATCGCCTAAATAACAATCCTCATATTCATCAAAACCAGCTTTTTCTAATGCATCATATGCATCACTCTCATCTTGTCCGGGATATACACCGCATACATTGTAATGAGAACTTGTACTTTCAGAATCGTCTGAGGAATAGCCGATGCTGACGATCTCGTTGTTTTCATCGGTATATAATGTGAAATCACCAATATGTCTAATTGAGCATTCGAGAGCTTCTTCCGTGTCAACATCATTGGAATCATGGCGAGCATCAAAGCACAGAGCGACGGTTGACAGTTTCATGCCAAGTGCGGATGAAATATCATTGTGGATGCCGAGCCAAGAAAAGTGCCATACCAAAAAACCTAGGATGAGCACGATCGGTATAAGCACAATTGACACGATCGCGCCGGATGAATGTGAGCGATAATTGCCGGAATAATTGTTAGAATAGCTGTCGGAGTAGTTGTTGGAATTTCCGTAAGCATTATTAGGATAGTAGGGTGTTCGCTCAGTAGTGGAATCTTCGTTCTTAAAGTTGTTCCAAATAGCGTCTTCCTGTGCTTCTTTTGAGCCGTTTGCCGTGACTTGTGCAGGTTGTGGATTCTGCGCATTGGCAGTGGAATCGTGATTCTTAAAGCTGTTCCAAATGGCATCTTCCTGTTTCTCCTTTGCACTTTTTGCCGGAACATACACAGGCTTTGAATTCTGCCCATTAGATGCAACAGCGTCGCTCTGGATCACAGCGCCGTTCTCTGCGCCACCAGCTGCCGTCTGATTAGTTTGCTCCGCTGCATTTTGCGCAGTAGAATTGTCTCCCTGTTTTGATCCACAAAACGGGCAAAATCGATAACTGTCAGGAAACTGTGCTTTACATGATGTACAATACATAATTCTCCTCCATTCTTTTGCATTGTTTTCGTCGTTGCATTATGCGCTGAAATCGTAATATGGTGTACGATTTTTGCACATAATGAAATGGTACGGTGGCTCCGATTTGGAGTCCCTGGGTACAGAAAGAATCATAACATTACACTGTCAGCGTTCTTTTCAATTTCTTCTCCGTTTTTGGGATAGCGTGATCCAATTTTAGGAAAACCATTAGAAATTGTTGGAAAATATTTTGATAAATTTGCCAGAATCCCCACAAATATGGCATTCTTCTTGCTTTTTGAGAATTTTTGTGATACAATCGACAATGCTTGCGTTTGAGGAACAGAAATTGATGTTATAAAGGCGCAAGTTCTTTTTTGCTAAAAAGATTATAGTGTTAAAACCGTTCTATTTAGTCTGGGTTTGCCTGACAGACTTTTTTCTACGACTTTGACGCTCTGGTCTTAGAATTTAAGGAGGATTTATTTACTATGGAAGAGAACAATTCTTTCAAGCCCTATGTAAGTGCGGACAAAGTATTGCCTGAATTTACGGTATCATCCATTGTTATCGGTATTTTGTTGGCGATTGTCTTTGGCGCAGCCAATGCTTACTTGGGACTTCGTGTAGGTATGACGGTTTCTGCGTCAATTCCTGCAGCAGTTATTGGCATGGGAGTGTATAAGGTGATCGGGAGTCTGTCTTCCAAGAAAGACGACACGATTTTGGAAAGTAATATGGTACAGACCATTGGTTCTGCGGGAGAATCATTGGCAGCAGGAGCGATCTTTACGATGCCTGCACTGTTTTTATGGGCAGCGGAAGGTAAGGCACAGATGCCAAGTATTGTTGAGATTGCATTGATCGCAATGATCGGTGGATTGCTTGGTATTTGCTTTATGGTGCCTTTGCGTAAAGCACTGATCGTGAAAGAGCATGGAACACTTCCTTATCCGGAAGGAACTGCTTGTGCAGAAGTATTGCTTGCCGGTCAGGAAGGTGGCGCAAATGCAGCGATCGTTTTCATTGGTATGGGAATTTCTGCGTTGATTAAATTTGTTGTAGATGGATTGAAAGTGGTATCCAGTGCGGCAACGGTAACGATCAACAAGATTCATGGTGAGATCAGTACAGAAGTATATCCTGCATTGATCAGCGTTGGTTATATCTGTGGATTCAAGATTGCTTCCTATATGTTTGCGGGTGCGATCCTTGGATGGCTTGTGCTGATCCCGGCAATTTATCTGTTTGGTTCACATACAGTATTGTATCCTGCTACTGTAACGATTGCGGAGATCTGGAAGTCAGATGGAGCATCAGGAATCTGGTCAAGTTATATTCGTTACATCGGTGCAGGTGCGGTTGCGGCTGGTGGAATCATCAGTTTGATCAAGTCAATGCCTTTGATCTGCCGTACATTTGCAGATGCGATGAAAGGCATCTTTAACAAAGAATCTGTTGGCAAAGAAGAGCGTACAAACCGCGACCTGAACATGGGCGTTGTGCTTGGTCTGCTTGCAATTCTGATCATTTTGATCGCTGTATTGCCTGTTATTCCAATTAGCGTTTTGGGCGCTGTGATCATTGTTATCTTCGGTTTCTTTTTTGCAACTGTTTCTTCTCGAATGGTTGGATTGGTCGGCAGCAGTAACAATCCGGTTTCAGGAATGGCGATCGCTACTCTGTTGATCACAAGTATTGTTTTGAAAGCAACAGGAAATACAGGTGCTTCCGGAATGGTTGCAGCAATTGCGATCGGTTCTGTTATTTGTATCGTTGCAGCGATGGCTGGCGATATGTCGCAGGATCTTAAGACGGGATATATCCTTGGTGCGACACCAGTAAAACAGCAGTATGGTGAGTTGATCGGTGCGGTTGTTTCTGCGATTACGATCGGATTTGTATTGTATCTGTTAAACAGTGCATGGGGATTTGGTACGCCGGAGCTTGCAGCGCCTCAGGCAACTTTGATGAAGATGATCGTTGAGGGTGTTATGGGAGATAATCTTCCTTGGACGCTCGTATTTATCGGTGTGTTTATTGCAATTATGATCGAATTGTTATCCATTCCGGTACTTCCATTTGCGATCGGTCTGTATCTGCCAATCGAGCTTTCTGCCTGCATCATGGTAGGTGGCGTTCTTCGTCTGATCTTAGAGAAAGTATACGAGGGAAAGGCAAATAAAGATAAAGTGATCAACAACGGTGTATTGTGCTGTTCCGGTATGATTGCCGGTGAAGGTCTGGTTGGTATCTTGCTGGCGGTACTTGCAGTAATTACCGTTAAGGGTAAGACAGTTGCCGAGATGGTAGATTTATCTGGTGTCCTGAATTTGGGACAGATTGGTGGATTGGCAGTGATGGCATTGATCATTCTGGTCATTCTCAAATTTACCATTTGGAGCAAAGAAGCAAAGGTTGAAAAATAGTGAAAAAAGAGAATAATCTGTTGGATTATATTCCGCTCATTTCGGACCAGGTTAGCTGGACGGAAGACGAACAGCATATGGTGACGGTAGATGTCCCAAATAAGGGACTGTTCAATCGAATCGCTCAAATTTGTTTTGGGCGTCCACCGATCAGCCATATTGCGCTGGAAGAGTTTGGAAGTTTCATTTGGCGGCAAATAGATGGGAAAAACACGATATATGAGATAGCGATGTTGGTGAAAGAACAGTTTGGCGAGGCTGCCGAGCCGTTGTATGATCGACTGTTAGCATATTTTCGTACCCTGCAGGGACATGGATTTGTTACACTGCGTCCCGGACAGCCGCAAAAGGCAAAAAGCTGAGGCAAGAGAGTTAAGGCAAAATATATAGTAGAAAAGTAAAAAGAGGAAGGAAATCCATTCGTTGGATTTCCTTCCTCTTTTGTCTAAGAAACAAAAAATGCTCGATACATAAGCAAAGCGCTGGCTTTGACAGTATTCTTATTTGGTACCAAAAATACGATCGCCTGCATCTCCAAGTCCCGGACAGATATAAGCATTTTCGTTTAATTCGCGATCCAGATGCCCGACATAGATCTGAATATCAGGATGAGCCTCATGTAATCTCTTTACGCCTTCCGGTGCTGCGATAATGCAAAGGAACTTAATGTTCTTGCCGCCATGTTCTTTAATAAAGTTGACTGCAGCCACTGCAGAACCACCGGTAGCTAACATAGGATCGGTAACCACGATCAAACGCTCATTGATAGGATCCGGTAATTTACAGTAATACTCATGTGGCTCATGAGTTTCCTCATCACGGTACAGACCGATATGACCGATCTTTGCGGTTGGAACTAAGGCGGTGATACCGCTTACCATACCAAGTCCGGCACGAAGGATTGGTACGACTGCCAATTTACGACCTGCAATGACAGGTGTCATACATGTCTCGATCGGAGTTTTAACAGGAACTTCTTCCGTTGGCAGATCGCTTAACGCTTCATATCCCATCAGCATAGCGATCTCTTCTACCAGCGAACGAAACTCGTTGGTTCCGGTTTCCTCATCGCGTAAGCGTGAGATTTTGTGCTGTAACAGTGGGTGGTTCATAATAGTAACATTGTTCATAATAACCTCATTTCTGAGCGGTTTTGTGGTGAGGTGGAGAATGAGAGAGCTATATGTATGCTCTTTCTTTCATCCGTGCAGTATGTCCACGCTCGAAGACATACTGTTTTCACACTACCTCAAATGGTGTATAGGATCTTGTTATATTTTTCTTTATTATTTTTCAACGGTTTCTGTTGATTCGTTATTCTCAAATACATAATCATTGCCCGGCAGGATAGCATTTAATACGATTCCTGCGATAGCGGCGATGGCAAGTCCGGTCAGGGTGATGCTTACTCCGGCGATCTTGAAAGTGATACCGCTTGTAAATCCAAGTGCAGATACGAGGATCACAGCTGCAATGATCAAGTTTCTTGATTTCGTCAAGTCTACCTGGTTTTCTACGACATTACGGATTCCGATAGCAGAGATCATACCATATAAAATGAAGCTGATTCCACCGATGATGGAAATTGGCAGTGAACTGATCAGTTCGGAAACCTTAGGAATGAAACTTAATACGATCGCAAAGCATGCGGCAAGTCGCACAACGACAGGATCGTATACTTTACTTAACTCCAGCACACCGGTGTTCTCACCGTAAGTGGTGTTGGCAGGACCGCCGAAAAGAGCAGAGAGTGCAGTTGCCAGTCCGTCACCGATCAAAGTACGATGCAGGCCGGGATCTTCGATAAAGTTTTCTTCTACGGTGGCAGAGATTGCGGAAATATCACCGATATGTTCCATCATCGTTGCGATTGCGATCGGAGCCATTACTAAAATGGCAGTGATGTCAAACTTGCAAAACTGGAATGGTGGAATTCCGATAAAGCTTGCTGCAGATACTCCGGAAAAATCCAAGATTGGTTTTCCGACTGCTGTCGTGAATCCGCAAGCGTTAAAGATGATCGCTGCAATATAGGAAATTACAACACCCATCAGGATCGGCAGGATCTTGAACATGCCTTTGCCCCAGATGTTAAATACAATGACAACGAGTAAGGCAATGATTGCCAGTGGCCAGAAATTCTGGCAGTTCTGTACTGCTGAGGTCGCAAGTGTCAGACCGATACTGATAATGATTGGTCCGGTCACAACCGGTGGCAGATAACGCATGACTTTTCGTACGCCGACCAGTTTGACGATCAAAGCTAAGATCAGGTATAAAAGTCCGGCAACAACGATACCGCCACAGGCGTAGCGAATTTTTTCGGATGCCTCCATACCTTTATAAATGCCGGTGTTTAGATTAGCAACGGTCAGGAAACCGCCCAGAAATGCGAAAGAGGAACCGAGAAATGCCGGTACTTTACGCTTTGTACAGAAATGGAAAAATAAAGTTCCGACTCCTGCAAAAAATAGTGTTACCTGAATGGATAGTGTCTGACCTTTGCCACCAAAATATCCGTTTACCAGGATGGGAACTAAAATGGTTGCTCCGAACATTGCAAACATGTGTTGCAGTCCGAGAAGCAACATTTTTCCATAGCCAAGCTGCTTGGCGTCATAGATGGGTTGATGTTTTTCGTTCATAGTAGTCCTTTCTTTTGTTTAAATTATTTTGGGCTCA
>JALEPA010000250.1 GCA_022766515.1 Lachnospiraceae bacterium
GCATATCGATCTGCCGGGGCGTTATGTCGTACTGACCACAAAACCGGACACCGGGATCAGTATTTCCAAAAAGATCCGGGATAAAAAGGTGAGAGAGCAGTTACAGCAGTGGATCATGCCTTATCAACAGGATGCGATCGGATTTATTGCGCGGACAAACAGTGCGTCCTGCACGAAGGAGGAGCTGTGCAGCGAACTGGAGCGTCTGTTACAACAGTACGAAGAAATGGTTCGTGTTGGAACGCATCGTGTGATCTTTAGTACCCTGCGGACAGAAGAAAAAGGTTATCTGTCCCAAATAAGGGACAGCAGTGGTGAGGCGGTGCGAACGATCCTGACGGATCAGGAGTCGCTGTACCGGGAGATTTCCGAGTATTTACAGAACAGTGGATTGAATGATCGACTTGCTGTACAATTATGGGATCCGGATCACGGAAAGATGGATGCCGTGTATGACATCAGCCGTACGATACAAAAGGCGTTGCAGCCGAGAGTGTGGCTTCGCAATGGCGGCTATCTGGTGATCCAGCCGACGGAGGCGTTAGTTTCGATCGATGTCAATACGGGGAAAGCGATCTCCAAAAAGAAAGATGTCGAACAGACTTTTTTCAAGGTAAATGTGGAGGCGGCAAAAGAAATTGCCCGACAACTTCGACTACGCAATTTATCCGGTATGATCCTGATCGACTTTATTGATATGAAGAGTGAGGAACATAATCAAGAGCTGATGGACATCCTTCGTCGTGAAGTGAAAAAAGATCCGGTGCAGACGACGGTGGTGGATATGACCGGATTGGGACTTGTGGAGTTGACGAGAAAAAAAGTGCGAAAACCGTTGTATGATCAGCTGTATACGGCTGATACAGAGAAACGAGGAGAATGATACAACCAGATGGAGGTGCAACAATGGAACATAAGATGAACTTTTATATGCCTACGAAATTATTTCAGGAGTGGAATGTTGTAGAAAATCATAAGCAGGAACTCGCTTCTTTCGGAAAGAAAGCGTTGATCGTGACAGGAAAACATTCCTCCCGTGCAAATGGTTCTTTGGATGATGTGACGAAAGCGTTGGAGAGCCAGGGGACAGAGTATGTCATTTATGATCAGATCGAGGAAAATCCTACAATCCCGATGGTCATGGAAGCGGCAGAAGTAGGAAAGACGCAGGGAGCCGATTTTGTGATCGGTATCGGAGGAGGATCACCATTGGATGCTGCCAAGGCGATCGCCCTTATGATCTTAAACAGAGACAGTTCCAGTGAAGTGTTATATCAGCCGCTTCCGCTTCGTGCCCTGCCGGTGATCGCTGTGCCAACGACTTGTGGAACAGGATCAGAGGTGACACCGTATGCGATACTGACCAGAGATGATATTCAGACAAAGCAGAGCATTTCTCATAAGATCTTTCCGGCTTTGGCATTGGTCGATCCGAAATATTTGCAGACGGCAGCAGGATCGGTGTTAGTCAACACAGCGATCGATGCGCTTGGTCATTTGATCGAAAGTTATTTTAATACCAATGCAAGTGAGTATAGTCGCATGCTCTGTGTGACAGGTATGGAAGTGTGGAGTGCGGGAAGAAATGTACTTCTTGGCATGGAGCCGGAATCGGAAGATCTGGACAACTTTATGCTCGCATCCAGTCTTGCAGGAATGGCAATCTCGCATACCAGTACGACACTGCCACATGGGCTTAGCTATTATCTGACCTATCATAAGGGGATTCCACATGGAAAGGCAGTCGGATATTTTCTGCCGGGCTATCTGCGCCTGTTTGCCGAGGAAATGGATGTGGAAGTGATGATGGTACTTCGTACTTTGGGATTTGGCAGTCTGGAGCAGTTTGAAGGATTTATCAGAGAATGTATTGGAACGCCGGTCATTACTGCGGAGGAAAAAGAGCAGATGTTGGATGATATGATGGCGGTTGAGCGCAAGTTAAAGGCAGTGCCAACGGCACTTACCAGAGAAAAGATCGCAGCGATCTTTCCGGACGCCTAAAGGATTGTTTGGCACAACCATAAGTTCAAAAGAAAGTGGATGCAGGAATGGAGAGTAGTATGGACACGATGCAAAATGAAATGACGCCACAAAGCAGCAGGGAGAAAGACGATGTGATCATTCGTCATGGGATCGTACATATCTTGGATGCCGAACTTGGCTATCCGGTATGTTCCGAGCAGGAGTTGGATCTTTCGCCGGATATCAATGACTTTTTCCGCAATCACATCTATAAGCTGATCTCCGGGGATGAGATGAAAAAATGTTATTTTCCGGAAGGGGAGGATTCTCCGGTTTATGATATTGTAAAAGAATTTTCCGAGAATCATCTGGTGCAGGACAGCAAACGACTGGCGGAAGAATTGTACCGGATCATGAATGCAAATGTGGCAATTCCCTCTGCGGATCTTGCAATCGTCACCTTTCAAATGGCAGGAAAAAAGTATCTGGCATTGTTAAAATTAAATTATAAAGAAAGTTATGTGCATATGACGGGGGCACAGGAACAGGGAAATGTTAATCAGATCATTCGCTATCAGGCGACACTTCCGGGAACGGGAACGAAGCTTTCCGAGGCAGTGGTGATCGATCTTCAGGACTATTCCGTACGGCTTGTCGAAAAGAAGTATGAGGTCAACGGAGAAAAGGTGAATTATCTGTCAGAGCTGTTTTTGAATTGCAAGGCGGCAATGTCGGATAAGACCAAACTGGCAGTGGTTACCAGAGCGGTCGAGCAGGTAAACAAAAAACATTTTTCGGAAGAACCTGTCAAGCAGATGGAAGCAAAACGCATTTTGAAAAAAGAGATAGAAGAGACCGGAGCCATCCGTGTGGAAAATATCAGTCAGAAGATATACGGAGATACGCCGGAGATCAAAGAAGAGTTTGACGCAAAGATGGAAAAATATCACATGGAAAAGGCAGAGGTCAAACCACAGAGTGAGCAGACCACGAAACGGTTTGAAAAACAATATCTTAAGACGGATACCGGTATCGAGATCAATATCCCGATGGAACAGTATCAGGATATTAATCAGGTAGAGTTTATTACCAATGTGGATGGAACGATATCGGTGCTGATCAAAAACATTAATAAGATCATGACAAAATAAGGAGAATTGCATGAAAAAATATTTTTCATGCGGCAAACTTTGTGCTTATGGTCCAAAGTTTGTGAGTTGAGAAAGGAATGTAGGATTATATATGTTTCGATTGTGGGGAAAGATCTGGAAGGATAATCATTTGCTGCAGGATATTACGATTGTCGATGCGGCGGAAGACAAAAACAGAACAAAGAAAGTGTTTGATGCGCTGGAGGAAGTGTGCTATGCCTTTGATCTGAGCAAACCGATCTGGCTGGATAAAAACATCAAAGAATTTCAGAGACATGATAAGACACAGTTTGGAAAAGATTCTTTTGTGGAACAGATCTCTTTTGATTGTCTGGAAATTCAGGTGATTGAAGAAGATTGGTAGATTTTACAAAAAATCACGATTTTCTCAAGAAAAACACTTGACAGAGGGGGAGCACAATGCTATCCTAAATGAGTGTGCCGCTTAACGAGGTCCCTTGAAGTGCTGAATTTCGGTTCAGACACCGTAGTTAGCGAGTAATAATGAAGGAGGAAGAGATTTATGTACGCAATTATTGCAACAGGTGGAAAACAGTATAAGGTTTCTGAAGGTGATGTGATCAATGTCGAGAAGCTTGCTGTAGAAGCTGGCGAGACAGTTACATTTGATAATGTTGTTGCTGTAAGCGATGGTTCCATGAAGGCTGGCGCAGATGTAGCAAACGCTACTGTTACTGCTTCTGTCGTAAAGGAAGGCAAAGCAAAGAAAGTAATCGTTTACAGATACAAGAGAAAATCTGGTTATCATAAGAAAAACGGTCACAGACAGGCTTACACACAGGTAAAGATTGAAAAGATCAATGCTTAGTAGGTGACAGAATGATAAATATTACCATTTATCAGTTGCAGGATGAACAGTATGTGGGATTGCGGATGGAAGGTCATGCAGCCTATGCAAAACATGGGAAAGACATTGTTTGTGCCGGTGTTTCTGCGTTGGTGATCAACACGATCAATTCGATCGAATCCTTTACGGATGATAACATTCAGACCAATATACAGCCGGATCTGGTGACAATGGTCATGAAGAATCGCCCGATCAGTTCAGATGCACAGTTGTTACTTCGTTCCCTGGTTCTTGGTTTAAAAGGGATCCAAGGGGAATATGGAAATCGATATGTAAAAATCAAGTTTAAGAGAAAGCAGGAGGTGTAAAGACATGTTAAAGATGAACCTTCAGTTATTTGCTCATAAAAAAGGAATGGGTTCTACAAAGAACGGTAGAGATTCCGAGTCTAAGAGATTAGGAGCAAAGAAAGCAGACGGACAGTTCGTACTTGCTGGTAACATTATTTACAAGCAGCGCGGAACAAAGATTCATCCGGGCGTAAATGTAGGCCGTGGTGGAGATGATACATTGTTTGCATTAGTAGACGGTGTTGTTCGTTTCGAGAGAAAGGGCAGAGACAAAAAGCAGGCTTCCGTATATCCAGTAGAAGCAAAATAGTCTTTGAGACCGGTAGAACCGGTTACCGATACAAGGGGCTGTCTAGTACAGCCCCTTTTTTTCAAATGTTGTTTGGTTTGATAGAAAGAAGGTGAACCCATGTTTGCAGATAGCGCAAAAATTTATATTCGCTCAGGAAAGGGCGGAGATGGCCATGTAAGCTTTAGAAGAGAGTTGTATGTAGCGGCAGGTGGTCCCGATGGAGGAGATGGCGGTCGTGGTGGAGATTTGATCTTTGAAGTAGATCCAGGAATGAACACCTTGAATGATTTCCGACATATCCGTAAATATTGTGCCGGTGACGGACAACCGGGCGGTCGCAGACGCTGTCATGGAGCGGATGGTGAAGATCTGGTCGTAAAAGTGCCGGAAGGAACCGTTGTGAAAGAGGCAGAGAGCGGCAAGGTTATCGTTGATATGTCACATGACTGCAAACGAGAGGTGATCCTAAAAGGCGGTCGAGGCGGTAAGGGCAACATGAATTATGCAACGCCGACCATGCAGGTGCCAAAATATGCACAGCCCGGTAAACCGGGTAAAGAATTGGAAGTGATCCTGGAATTAAAGACGATCGCTGATGTAGGATTGGTAGGATTCCCGAATGTAGGTAAATCCACCTTTTTGTCCCGTGTCAGCAATGCGAAACCAAAGATCGCCAATTATCATTTTACGACATTACAGCCAATGTTAGGAGTCGTTGACCTGGAAGGTGCGGATGGCTTTGTGATCGCGGATATTCCGGGACTGATCGAGGGTGCTTCCGATGGTATCGGACTTGGTCATGAGTTCTTGCGCCATATTGAGCGTACCAAGGTATTTATTCATATGGTCGATGCGGCATCGGTAGAGGGAAGAGATCCGTTAAATGATATCCGTATCATCAACAATGAGCTGCGCAGATACAGCGAAGAACTTGCAAATCGTCCACAGGTCATCGCTGCCAATAAGTGCGATGTTTTTTATGGTACGGAAGAAGATACTGTGATCACTCTTTTGAAAGAAGAGTTTGAGCCACAGGGGATTCCGGTATTTCCAATCTCAGCTGTCAGCGGTAAAGGAGTCAAAGAACTGCTGTACTATGTGAAGAAACAGTTAGATGAACTTGATGAGGAGCCAACGGTATTTGAGCGGGAATATATCGTGGATGACACGACTTTTGCGGATGAACCATATACCGTTGAATATGACGAAAAGGATAAAATGTATGTGGTCGAAGGACCTAGGATCGAGCGTATGCTTGGTTATACCAATTTGGATTCCGAAAAGGGATTCCAATTCTTCCAACGCTTCCTGAAGACAAGCGGTATTTTGGAAGAACTCGAAGCGCTTGGTATCGAGGAAGGGGATACCGTTCGTATGTATGACCTTCAGTTTGATTACTATAAATAGCAACAGGCAGCTTCAGAATGGAGGAAACGATGGATTCGAGTGTCATATCGGTAAAATTAGAAGCGTTTGATGGTCCGTTGGATCTGCTTCTGCACTTGATCGAAAAAAATAAAATTGATATTTTTGACATTCCGATCGTGCAGATCACGGAACAGTATATGGAAGTGATCGCGCAGATGGATCACAAAGATATGGATGTGATGAGCGACTTTCTGGTCATGGCAGCGACACTGTTAAAGATCAAATCCAAAATGCTCCTTCCGGTCGAAGTGACAGAAGAGGGAGAGGAAGAAGATCCAAGAGCCGAGCTGGTAGAACGCCTGTTAGAGTATAAAACTTATAAATATGCATCGTATGAATTAAAAGATAAACAGATGGATGCCTCTCACTTGCTGTTTAAGCAGTCCACGATCCCTTCGGAGATTGCCAATATCAAGGACGAAGTGGATGTGGGAGAGTTGTTGTCTGATATTTCGTTATCCAAACTGCAATCCATTTTTCATTCGGTCATGAAGAGACAGGTGGACAAGATCGATCCGATCCGCAGTAATTTTGGAAAGATCGAGAAGGAGACGGTGACGCTGGCAGACCGTATGCTTTATATTGAAGAGTATGCCATGTTACATCGTACTTTTTCATTTCGACAGATGTTAGAAAGTCAGCCGAGCAAGACGATGGTGATCGTGAGCTTTTTGGGGATTTTGGAATTGATGAAAGTAGGAACGCTAAAGATCAGTCAGGAGCATATCTTTGACGATATAATGATCACTTATGACAATTCCAATAAATATGAGGGAGAGTTGACGCCGTCCAGTGCGGATTAAAAGAAATGAGGAGATGACTGCCGGAAGGCGGTAAGGATGAGGTGAAGTGTAAAGTATGAAACTATCAGAGTTAGAGGCAAGGATTGAAGCAATCTTATTTACGATGGGAGAGGCTGTTGAACTGGAACGATTGGCAGCAGCAACAGAGCAGGACGATGAGACTTGCCGTAAGGTGATCCGCAGTATGATGGACAAGTATGCGGCTCAGGACAGAGGGATTCAGATCATCGAACTGGATGGTGCTTTTCAGATGTGTACCAAACCGGAGATGTATGAGGCGATCGTGCAGATTGTACATGTACCGAAGAAACATGTCCTTACGGATGTACTGTTGGAGACTTTATCGATCATTGCCTACAAACAGCCGATCACCAAAGCGGAGATTGAACGGATTCGTGGTGTGAAATCGGATCACTCGGTCAATAAGCTGGTAGAGTACAATCTTGTATGCGAAGCGGGACGACTGGATGCACCGGGCAAACCGATCCTGTTTGCAACGACAGAGGAGTTTTTGCGTAACTTTGGAATTGAATCGTTGGAAGATCTTCCGGTCATCAATCCGGAAAAGATCGAAGATTTTAAGCTGGAAGCAGAGCAGGAAGTGCAGTTAGAGCTGGATATTTAACCAGACAGTTCGTTGGAATAAGAAATGAGGGATAGAATGTCACAGGAAACAAGAGAACACTATGTTTTGGATGCGCATACGCATACGATCGCCAGTGGTCATGCGTATAATACGATCAATGAGATGGTACGAAGTGCTGCAGACAAGGGGTTGTCTCTTCTGGGGATCACCGAGCATGCACCAAATATGCCGGGGACCTGCAATGAGATCTATTTTCAAAATTTTAGAGCACTTCCCCGTGAAAAATACGGTGTGAAACTGTTGTTTGGCGCAGAACTGAATATTATCGACACCGAGGGTCATGTGGATCTGTCGGAATGGACACTGCCGGAACTTGATATGGGTATTGCCAGTATGCATCCGCCATGCTATCAGTCGGCTTCCGCAGAGGAAAATACCCATGCTTATATTCAGGCGATGAAAATACCACAAGTCAATATTATCGGTCATCCGGACGATGCGAGATTTCCAATCGATCCGCTGGCGTTAGTACAGGCGGCAAAAGAGCATCATGTCCTGATCGAATTAAATAATGCTTCGTTAAATCCAAAGGGGTTTCGTCAAGATCCAAAAGAAACAGATAAGAAGATTTTACAGTATTGTGAGAAATATCAGGTACCGATCATTTTGGGGAGCGATGCGCATGTGGAAGAGGCGATCGCCAGCTATCCTTATGCAGAAGCACTGCTGCAGGAGATAAATTTTCCAAAGGACTTGATCGTGAATTATTCCGTGAAACAGTTTCTGGAATTTATCCCCTTTGCAAAGTGTTAAGAATCACGCTCCATAATATTTTTATCAATAATCGTTTCGATCATACTTTTCTTTACCCAGATATCAAAAGCGAGAGAGCAGATAAACGCAAAGTTGCTAAGCACTTTGCGTTCTTCTTCGTCCTCGATTTCCGCAAAAGACTTGTTTGCATCGCGAAGTTTGCGAACCATATCGCGCACTTCAAAATCAATATTATCAAATTGCTGCTGGAAGATCTCCTGATAGACATCATTTAAGTCTCTACCGGAATCTGAGCGGTAAAAGCGTTTCGTGATCGGTTCCAAAATACACTGAATATCACTAATGGATAAAAAGTTTTTGAAATAATAAATAAAGATCAGCAACACCATATGTTCCGGAGAATATTTTTTCTTCTCCGAAGGAGGAAGCAGATCATTTTTGGAATAATTATTGATCATCGTTTTGGTTAAAATTTTATCTTCATCAAATCGCTTGGATGATTTCAAATGTTCATCCATAAAAGTCGTGATCTGATCCATATATAAATCAATATTCGGAATATCTTCCGGCGAAATATAATCAATCTTCTGGAAATTACGCAGCAGATCAATGATATCTCTGTCGTATTTTTCGTGCATGTTTACGCTCCTTTCCACGAACTTGGTAAAAAGTCACAAACTATCAAATAGTATATCGCATTTTGAGAAAATGCGCAACAAAGAAGCAATCAAATGGCAACATTCCGGAATAATCACATAAAATATGACATAGGACTATGCAGGAAGGGGACTCTATGAATGAAGACCGTTAAGAAACCCTACCGCGTCAAAAAGAAACATTCTCCGAAGATGACAACAAAACCATCCGAAAAGGAACCTTGCATTGCCAGGCGGATCACCAGAGGATTGCAGTTGTCAGAAGATATTTTACAGGGAGAACCGGTGGTGACCGGATACGGAAAGGAACGGTTATGCATAGAGAATTACCACAATATTATGGAATATAACGAAAAGAGGATCTGTGTGCAGACGAAGAGGGGGAAACTATGGGTCGAAGGGGAACGCCTGGTGATCGCTTATTTTCGTGAGGAAGGGATGTGCATCGTCGGGGATATCCGACAGATTTCCTACCGATAACCGTTTGACGACAGAGAGGTGCTTTGGATCTTTTTGGTGACCGGATACCGAGGGAAAGCGCAGGAGAGGAGGAACTTGCATTGCTGCATAAAATCATTGGGTGGCTGTTTGGATTTGTGACCATTCGGATAGCCGGAGAGGGGCGGGAACGATTTGTCAACGCCTGCCGTTATCGTGGCTTGGACCTTTGGAAGATCGTATGGCGGCAGAAAGAGCAGACACTCTATGCCAATATTGCTCTGCGTGACTACTGGAAACTTCGTCCGGTTGCGCGTAAAACGGGGGTTGTTCCGTATGTGGTCAGGCGGCATGGAGGACCGTTTGTACTGCAAAAAATGCGTAAAAATGCCAGCCTGTTTGTCGGACTGTTGTTGTTCCAAGTGCTCGTACTTTTTTTATCCACAAGGATCTGGGGTGTCGTCTATGAGGGACAGCAGTATCACACGAAGGAAAGTTTGCAGACCTTTTTCGAGAGTATACAGGTCTATCCGGGAGTCAGGGCAACAGAGATCTCCTGCGGCACACTGGAAAACCAGCTTCGCGAGCAGTATCAGGACATCGGATGGGTGTCGGTGGAAAAAAAGGGAAGCCGTTTGTTTGTACGCATGCAGGAAGTATCGTATCCTTCCGGAGAGCGAAAAAAACAGGCTGCCAGGGATGTGGTGGCAGCGGTGAGCGGCAAGGTGACGGCAATCGTTACGAGACAGGGAACGCCCAAAGTCCATGTGGGAGATTCGGTCAAAAAAGGTGACATTTTGATCGCGGGACAGGTTGCGATACAGGACGACAGCGGGGAAGTTGTCGGGACAAAATGGGTGGCGGCAGAGGGGCAGGCGTCGATCCGTCTGACAGAGGAGTACAGCGACACGATCCAGGCAAAGTATCAGCGGAAAAGTTATACCGGAAAGAAAAAGACGATGTATGCCGTTCGGTGGCAAAAAAAGCGATTTTTTATACATAATCCGTTAAATCGTTTGGAAACTGATATAAAATATGATATACTTAGAGAAGGTGGGTTCGTATGCAATGAATTGCGTTTTCTGCTTCCGGTAGTCTGGGAGCGGATGGAATATAAAGAAGTAAAAACAACCTCTGCACGCTATACGGATACTCAGGCAAAAGAGAAGTTGTGGAGCCGTTATCATCGGTATGTGAGTGACAGAGAGGCAGAGGGATATGTGTTGTTAAAGACAAGGCAGCATATGCGCAAGTTGTCGAACCGTTACCTTTTGGAAGATAAGATGGTCTGGCAGTGTACCAAGACAACTTACAAAAAGATTTCCAAAGCAAGTATGCAAAAACGCGAAAAGGACAGGAAAGACGATGGCAATAATGGAGACGCTCATTGAGATTCCGGCAGCCCATGAGGCAAATGTTTTTGGGCAGTTGGATTCTTATATCAAAAAGATAGAAAAGGCATTGAATGTAACAATGGTAGCCAGAGACGGCACCTTGAAACTGATCGGTGAGGCGGCAGATGTCAAACAGGCAGAGGCGGTGCTTATGCAGCTGTTGGAATTGTCGCGAAGGGGCAATCAGGTGACCGAGCAAAATGTCAATTATGCTTTAGGCATGGCATTGGAACACCGTACACCGGATCTGGTGTCGATCGATTCTGATATTATCTGTCATACCATTCAGGGTAAACCGGTCAAACCAAAGACGGCCGGACAGAAGCAGTATATTGACCTGATCCGCAAGAAGATGATCGTATTTGGTATCGGTCCTGCCGGAACCGGAAAAACTTATCTTGCGATGGCGATGGCGATCGAAGCTTTTAAGCGGGATGAGGTTAGCAGGATCATTTTGACAAGACCTGCGATCGAAGCGGGCGAGAAGCTGGGATTTCTGCCGGGTGATCTGCAGAGTAAGGTAGATCCATATCTGCGACCTCTGTACGATGCGTTGTATCAGATCATGGGGGCAGAGAGCTATACCCGCAATGTGGAAAAGGGATTGATCGAGGTCGCTCCGTTAGCGTATATGCGTGGACGAACACTGGATAATTCATATATTATCTTGGATGAGGCGCAGAATACGACACCGGCGCAGATGAAAATGTTTTTGACGCGTATCGGCTTTGGCTCGAAAGTGATCGTGACGGGCGATCTGACACAGAAGGATCTGCCGTATGGAACAAAGTCCGGTCTGGATCAGGCATTGGATGTTTTGAAGAAAGTAGAAGACATCGGATTTGCCTACATGACGAATCAGGATGTTGTGCGTCATCCGCTGGTACAGCAGATCGTGACAGCGTATGACGATTTCGAGAAGAAACAGGAAAGACGCAGAAAAGTAGAGGATGCAAAACAGACAGAATCCCGATACAAAGATAAAAATCGGGAAACGCACCGCTAAACAGGACAGGGAAGAACGGGAACTGTTTGGTGGCAGATGAAGGGAAGGAAGAAAATGAGACAAAAGAATTACCGCATTTGGCTCTTTTTTACACTTGGCGTATATCTGTCTATGTTGTTTGGCAGTATTTATCATGGTTTGATCAGTGGCATGCCAATGTATGAGATCGTGGCAAACAGCGTTCTTTCGGGAATGATCGCTTATTTGCTAGATTATGCGGTGAAATATATACAGTTAAAGAGAAATCGCAGACTACAGGATAAAATATGGTTTGTGGTATTGTTTTTCCTGGCAAATGCAGTGTTGGCACAGGAAAATGCTGTGGCATTCGGATATTTATGGATGCTGCCGGTCATTATGGCAGCAATGTGCAGCGGAGCAGAACAGGGCGGAGTCGTGTTTGCCGCTTTGCTGGCACAGAAATTATTATTGGAAGGTAGCGTCTTTTCTACCAGAGAGATGTTGATCGTTGTTTTGTTTGGAGTCGTTTGCATCTGGCTGGTACTTCAAAAGCTGTCGATGCAGGTACTTCCTTACATTGGTTTGATCATTTTAGCGTGTTCCGGTATTTTGCAGATTCTGCGATATCGTTTTTTGTTTGACCGGATGCAGGAACATGTCAGAGCGATCGTGGGAGAAGAGATCAGCGTAGTGGTCCTCTTTGGATTTCTTTGCTTTTACTATTGGTATCGGGAGCAAAAGGGAAAGACAAGAGAGGAAGATTTGGTCATCCAGCGCAGACAGCGCAAACAGTTATCCAATATTTTGGAAGCAGATTATGGACTGTTATTGCGGCTGCAGGAGTATTCCGGCAAGCTGTTTATCCACTGTATGAAGATCAGTAGTGTCTCTGCCCAGGCGGCAAGACATATGGGAGGAAATGTGCAGCTGGCGCAGGCAGGTGGCTTGTATCATGAGATCGGAAGGATCACCGGAGAAAAGGATTATGTCGCGGCAGGAGTGCGGCTCGCAGAGGAAAATGATTTTCCGGAGAATCTGATCGAGGTGATCAAACAGCATAGTACCGGTTATGAAAATCCCAAAACACTGGAAGCAACGATCGTCATGTTTACGGACAGTATCATTTCTACCAGTGACTATCTGGAGCAAAAGGGCAAGCGAAAGGCAATCTCGGACAAGCAGCTGGTGGAGAGTATTTTTGAACATCGTATCTCCAACGGGATCCTTGCAGAATCCGGATTGGATGAAGCAGCCATTGAACGATTGAAACAGTTTTATATCAGACAATACTTTATGGCATAAAAACAGTACAAAAGGAAATGAGGACAACTTTTATGACAATTTTATGGGAACAAGAAGTGGAAAGTGACATTCCGGAAGCGTATCGCAAAGAGATCGAGGCGGTGATACAACGGACATTAGAGATGGAAAAGTGTCCTTATGAATGCGAGGTTAATATCACCTTTACGGATAATGATGGCATCCGGGACATTAACCGTGAATTTCGTGAACTTGATATTCCAACGGATGTTCTCTCTTTTCCGATGACAGAGTATGAGACACCGGCAGATTTTTCCTGCCTGGAAGAAGATAGTGCCAAGATTTCAAGTTTTGATCCGGACACCGGAGAGTTGTTGTTAGGGGATATTATTATCTCAGTGGACCGTGTTGTCGAGCAGGCGGAAGAGTATGGACATACTCCAAGGCGTGAAGTTTGTTTTTTGGTGGCACACAGTATGTTGCATCTGCTGGGATACGACCATATGGAGGATGAGGAACGGCAGCTTATGGAGCGGAAGCAGACAGAGATTCTGGACAGCTTAGGGATAACGAGAAATTAGGAGGATACAAATAATTTATGGAAGCGAACAAGAGTAGTACAGGGGGATTCTTAAAACAGGGAAGCATTTTGGCAGTAGCTTCTATTCTGGTACGCGTGATCGGAATGTTTTACCGGATCCCATTGGCGAATATTATCGGAGATGAGGGAAACGGTATCTATTCCGCAGCGTTTGAAGTCTATAATATTTTGTTGATCATTTCTTCTTACGGCATGCCGATGGCGGTGTCTAAGATGGTATCGGCAAAGTGTACCAAGAGAGAATACAGAGGAGCATATCGGATCTTTCAATATGCCATGCTCTTTTCTATCATGTCAGGCGGTTTGATGGCATTGTTTGTATTTTTTGGTGCAGGCTGGATCGAGAGAACCTTTTTCTCAAACTTCCAGGGTGTTTCCATTCCGCTTAAGGTACTGGCTCCGACTATTTTCGTTGTTGCGGTCATGGGTACCTTGCGAGGCTTGTTTCAGGGAAGAAATACAATGCTTCCTACTGCGGTATCGCAGATCTTGGAGCAGATCGTCAATGCAGTTGTCAGTATCGTAGCTGCGTACTATCTGATGAGCGACCATAGTGCATCTGACCATCTCTCTGCGTGGGGTGCAGCAGGTGGTACGATGGGAACTTTGCTTGGTGCAGGATCGGCACTGGCGTTTTTGATCTTTCTGTATGCCGTATATCGTCCGGTTCTTCACAGACAGGCGAGAAGGGACCGTGTTGGAGGCAGAGAAAGTGTTGGTGAATGTTATCATCTGATCTTTTGGACCGTGATACCGATTATCTTGAGCCAGACGGTATATCAGCTTAGCGGTATTATCGATGTTACGATCTTTAATTATGCAATGGGGATGAGAGGTGTCAGTGGTACAGTGATCAGTACCTTGCAGGGAATTTACAGTACAAAATATCGTCTGCTTGTCAGCGTACCGATCGCAGTATCTACGGCAATCGCTTCCTCCATGATACCAAGTTTGGTAGCTTCGGTGACAAGAAAAAATCGCAAAGAAGCGAAAGATAAAGTGACGATGGCGATCAAGTTTAACATGATCATTGCGTTTCCATCGGCAGTAGGACTTGCCGTGTTGGCAGAGCCGATCATTCGATTGTTGTTCCCAAGTTCGGATTATGTGACCGGTGGGATGATGTTAATGACCGGATCTACCTGCGTGATCTTTTATGCGTTGTCTACGGTGACGAGCGGGGTATTGCAGAGTGTTGATCGTATGAACCTTCCGGTGATCCACTCGCTGGTATCGTTGGTCATTCATATTGTCCTTGTATTCGGACTGCTTCGTTATACTTCACTGGGTGCTTATGCATTGGTGATCGGGAATGTGACTTATCCGCTTGTTGTGTGCGTATTAAACGGCAATTCGGTCAGAAAGGCGCTTGGCTTCAAGCAGGAAGTCGTAAAAACTTTCTGCATCCCATTTTTATCTTCGGTGATCATGGGAATTTTGACCTTTATTACTTATCAGGTCGTATTTTTGGTCGTACACCGCATTTACATTGCTATCCTTCCTGCGTTGTGCGTGGCGGTGGCAAGCTATTTTGCTCTTGTATTAAAGTTACAGGGGCTCAACCGTGCAGAATTGTATGAATTTCCGATGGGACGGAAGATGTCGATCATCGCGGATCGTTTTCACTTGTTACATGACTAATATTACAAACAAGCCTTGATGGCTGGAAAAGAGGGGATCTGACATGCACAAAATAACAAGAGAAGCGATTCGTAGAATTGCAACGACGGATACCGTGTATTACAGAGGCATGCGCTATTATGCGGCACATGCTGTCTCAAATGTGACTTGGAACGAATCTACAGGTCAATATCATGCTTTTGTGCAGGGCAATAATATCTATGCGGTGACGGTCGGAATGGATGAGGATGGTGTGATCTCCTACAACTGTAACTGTCCGGCACATGTGAAATACAGTGGCGCATGCAAACATGTTGTGGCGGCACTGTTATTTATCTCAGATTATCAGCAGCGGGAAAATGCGATGGAGCATTTGGGGCAGGAAGACCAGACTGCCTATAAGATCATTGAATATTTCCGTAAGAGGGAATACCGCCAGTTGACGCCAAGGACTTTTCGACTGGAATTGCAGATTATGATCAATGAGCCGCTGCGGGCAAAAGGATCGAAAGCGTTTGTCAGTCTGTATGCCGGGGAAACGAAGATGTATAAGGTGGCAAACACCAAGAAGTTTATTAAGGATTATTACGAGGATCAGCCGATTCGTCTGGGAAAAGAATTTCGATATATTCCCGGAGAATGTGGTTTTGAGCCGATTTCTGCAAGGGTATTGGAATATCTGACAGAGATCTATGAGATTCAGGAGACGCTTGGCAAGACCTATTATTCCAACCTGTTCAATCGTCAGGAACTGGTGGTATCGCAGAATATGCTTTGTAAGCTATTACGGCTGGCAAAAGGACTGCATTGCCAGTTGAATTTTCATGGCAATCTTTTGGAAGATCTTGAGATCTTGTGCGAAAATCCACAGCTATCCCTGCAGGTGGATATGGATGATGACAACCTTTGGTTGAAGGACGCGCAAGGGGGCAAGCTGCTGTCTGTATGCAATGATGGTTCAATCCTTTGTTATCAAGGCAACCTGTATTTGCCGGATCGGGAATATCTTGCAAACCTGAAACCGTTTTTTACTGCATTGTATGGAAAAGAGAATGGAGCGCTTTCTTTCCGAGGGGAAAATATGGGAAGCTTTATGGAAAGTGTGCTGCCGGTCATTAAAAAGACGATGGATATTCAGGTTC
>JALEPA010000269.1 GCA_022766515.1 Lachnospiraceae bacterium
TGGAGAAAGCAGATGACTTTGATTCTGCTGTCAAGGATCTGATCAAGAGAACAGTAACTGAGCATAGAAAAGTCATCTTCAATGGTGACGGTTATTCTGATGAGTGGGTTGCTGAGGCTGAGAAGAGAGGTCTTCCAAATGTGAAGTCTTTCGTAGAGGCAATTCCTTATCTGACAACAGACAAATCTGTCAAGTTGTTTGAGAGACAGGGTGTCATGACAAAGGTTGAGTTGGAATCCAGAGCGGAGATCAACTATGAGACATATTCTAAGACGATCAACATCGAGGCAAAGACAATGATCGATATGGCTGGAAAGCAGTATATCCCATCTGTTATCGGTTATGTAACAACTTTGGCTGATTCTATCAACAGCATTACGGCAGCATGCCCATCCGCAGATGTTTCTGTACAGACTGGTTTGCTGACACAGTGTTCTTCCCTGTTAGCACAGGCTCAGGGTGCTTTGGCTGCCTTAGAGAAGGTAACAGCAGAAGCTGCACAGAAACCGGAAGGACAGGAGCAGGCATTGTTCTTCAAGAATGAAGTGTTTACGGCAATGGATGCGCTTCGTGCTCCAATTGATGAGTTGGAGATGATCGTTGATCAGGATTTTTGGCCGGTACCAACATACGGCGATCTGTTGTTTGAGGTATAAAACAGGCAGATAGGGATCTAGGGATCCGTATAATGAAATAGCTTTCATATTAATATTCCCAATTAATACATGAAAAGTGGAGAGGACTGTGAGAAATCGCAGTCCTTTCTGCTATATAAAGGGCAGAAGGCGGAAATGAAACTTGCAAGGAAAATACAGATGTGGTATGGTTTAATTTGTGTATCAATAATACCCTGTCGCTGAAAGATCAGGCAGCACTGTTTGAAAAACTTAGCATACATAGGAGCGTGCAGGGAGGAGAAAGTAGACAATAGCGTGCAAAATGCTGTTGCTCAGAAATGAGGATGAATATGAAAGAAGAAAATGTAACGCATCGTTTTTCTATAAAAGAAGCCTTTTTGAATTGGATCGGACTGTTTTTAGTGATCATTGCAGCGCTTGCTGTTTTTTTTATCGTTACCAATCTGGGCAAGATCGGAGGAATTGTCGCAGGATTTGTGAAAATCTTAAAGCCGGTTTTATACGGCTGTGTTATTGCTTATCTGGTCAATCCCCTTATGAAATCGTATCAAAGATTACTACGGACGCCTTGGGAGAAAAAGCAGAAACCGTTATCGGACAAGATGAAAAAACTTTTGGACAACCTGAGTCTGGTGTTAGGACTTTTGACCGGGATCTTGATCATTGTGTTTTTGCTTTGGATGGTATTGCCGCAAGTGTTTGACAGTATTACTTCTCTGGTAGATGCTTTACCGGAGCAGGCAAATTATTATTACAACAAGTTGAATAGATGGGTGCAGGGCAACTCCATGATGGCAGGGCAGGTGCAGAAAGTTTTACTGCAATTAACCGACTTCTTTGACAGTAAGATCAATACAGAATTGTATCCTTGGCTGCAAAAAGAATTACTGCCGAATGTCAATACCTATGCCGTGCAGCTGGCAAGTGGTTTGATGGGCGTTTTTAATGTTTTGTACAACTTGTTTATCGGCATTATCGTTGCCATTTATCTGTTGAATGGTAAGCGTGAATTTTTAGCACAGGCAAAGAAGATCACCTATAGTATTTTCCGTAAGAGTCATGCGGATGTGGTGCTTCACTATGTGCAGCTTACCAATGAAATGTTCAGCGGCTTTATTGTTGGTAAGATCGTAGATTCTACAATTATCGGCATTATTTGTTTTGTCGCCATGTGGATCTTACAGCTGCCATATGCACTTCTTGTCAGCATTATTGTCGGGGTCACTAATGTGATTCCGGTGTTTGGACCATATATCGGTGCGATTCCGAGCATTTTGTTGATCTTGTTGGTCAATCCGGTGCAGGCGTTGTATTTCCTGATCCTGATCGTCATCCTGCAGCAGTTGGATGGAAATGTGATCGGACCGGCTATTTTGGGAGAGTCAACAGGTCTGTCTGCATTTTGGGTGCTGTTTTCCATTTTGTTGTTTGGTGGTCTGTGGGGCATTGTCGGCATGTTAGTTGGTGTGCCGCTGTTTGCAGTGATCTATCAGGTGATCACAGATCTTGTCAATGCGGGATTGCGTTACCGTGCCCTTCCAACCGAGACGGAACATTATATGGACTTGCGTGAGACGATTCAGCGGGAAGATGGCGTTGTCTTTGTCAAATACACCGAGAAGGAACTGTTAGAAGGCAAGAAAAAGGAAAAGCAGGAGAGTAAATTTGTCCAACAGCTTCGTAAGATCTGGCAGGAAAAGGAGAAGAAGGAGAACTCTACGAAAAAGAAAAGACATAAAGTCGAAAAACGGGACAAATCTTGACTATAGCAAGAAAATATATTATAATAAAATGATTTTAAAGATAAAATAATCGAGGTTGTTAATGAGAGGTAATGGAGGAACACTATGATTAAAAGCATGACAGGCTTTGGCCGTTATGAAACAATTACAGAGGATTACCGAATCTCGGTCGAGATCAAATCGGTGAATCATCGGTATTGTGATATGAATATTAAGCTTCCTAAGAAGTTTAATGAGATTGAGAGCAATCTGCGTAATGCAATGAAATCTTATGCATCCAGAGGTAAGATCGATGTGTACATAGGATATGAGGATTACGCGCAGGCAGGTACTCATGTGCATTATCACGAGCAGCTGGCAGGAGAGTATATGCAGGCGGCACAAAAGGCATCGGAAGATTTTGAACTTTCTTCCGGAATGACAGCATCTGCCTTGATCCGTTTCCCGGAAGTGCTAAGCATTGAGGAAGAAACGGATGATCTGCAGGATGTTTTCCCGGTGGTGGTAGAGACTTTACAAAAGGCAGGCGAACAGTTTGCAGCTGCAAGGGAACGAGAGGGCGAGAGTCTATATGAGGATATCCGCAACAAACTGCAGTATCTGTTAGAGTTGGTGGCACAGGTCGAGCAGCGCTCTCCGGAAATCTTAAGCGAATACCGTAAGAAACTGACAGACAAAGTACAGGAACTTTTGGGGGATCGCAAGCTGGATGACAGTGTGCTGGCGACAGAGTTGATCGTGTATGCCGACAAGGTGTGCGTGGATGAAGAGACAGTAAGACTGCGCAGTCATATTGAATCTATGCAGGAAACATTGGAACAGCCGGATGCGATCGGCAGAAAACTGGATTTTATCGCGCAGGAGATGAATCGAGAGGCAAATACGATCTTATCCAAAGCAAATGATAAGGAACTTTCTGCGGTGGCGATTAATTTGAAGACCGAGATTGAAAAGATCCGTGAGCAGATCCAGAACATTGAGTAACCGTAGACAATACAGCAGGAAAAAGCAAAAGATATGTTAGTAAATATAGGATTTGGCAATATTGTAAACATGGATAAAGTAGTCAGCATTGTCCGTGCGGATGCCGCACCGATCAAACGCATGGTGCAGCTTGCAAAAGACAATAATCAGGCAGTGGATGCCACTTGTGGTCGTAAGACAAAATGTGTGTTGATCATGGATAGTGGTCATATGGTTTTGTCGGCACTGCAACCGGAAACGATTGAAAACCGAGTAGTAGAAAATTCGTCCAGAGGAGGAAAAGAGGATGAGTAACAAAGGTGTGATCACAGTAATCTCAGGCTTTTCAGGTGCCGGAAAGGGTACGATCGTAAAGAAGCTTGTGGAGCAGTATGGATATATGGTATCTATATCTGCCACAACAAGATCTCCAAGAGAGGGTGAGAAAGAAGGAGTACATTATTTCTTTAAGTCCCGTGAGGAATTCGAGGAGATGATCCGAGAGGGAAAACTGATCGAGTATGCCAAGTATGTAGACAATTATTATGGAAC